>NZ_JAWPOX010000029.1:0-66063 GCF_033344475.1 Vibrio sp. 1288 | reverse complement strand
GAATTGGTAGACGCACCAGATTTAGGTTCTGGCGCCGCAAGGTGTGAGAGTTCAAGTCTCTCCTTCCGCACCATTATCGGAAAACCCAGCATGACTTTGCTGGGTTTTTTCTTTTTTTGGTTCTGGACTCGGGAAATCATTAGATTTGCCGAATTAAAAAAGCGAGCTCATGGCTCGCTTTTTTTCTATCTGTGATTTGAGTAGCTTACTACATACCTAACGCGTATTTCAGTACTTGAGCCTTAATTGGCCCTGAGTTTTCAGCAAGCTTCAATGCAGCATTACGTACGAACTTCAATGGCCCAAGATCGTTGCTAAAACCTTTATAGAAAAAGTCCATGCCCGTCTGCATGAGTAAGTTGTCAGGTCGACGTGCGCGTTCGTATTTCGCGAGTAAGGTATCTTCCAGCTTTTCTTGGTGTTCTGTTACCGAAAGGAGAACGTCTACATCTTTGAAGCCTAAGTTTACCCCTTGCCCTGCAAGCGGGTTGATCGTATGAGCAGAGTCACCCACTAACACGCAATTTTTGCTTGAGTAGCTTTGCGCATGACGACGAGTGAGTGGGAATGAGCCAAACTGTAAAACTTCAATATCGCCTAATTCAGCAGGGAAATGACGTAAAATTTCTTCTCTTAGTTGAGGTTTACCCATCGCACACAGTTGTTTAATACGTTTAGGCGAGTCATACCAAACCAAAGAACCTTGGCCTACTACTTGACCATCGTCGTTACTCAAAGAGCACAGAGGTAAAAATGAACGTGGGCCTGAAGGTGTAAATTGTTGCCAAGTAATATCTTGCTGAGGCAATTCTGTTTTCACATTAATCAACATGCAGTGTTGTCGGTAATCCCACGCAGTTACACCAATTCCAGCCAATTGACGAACTTTAGAGTTTGCACCATCAGCACCAATCACCCAGTTAGCTTCAAACTGCGCCCCACTTTCTAGTGTCACAAGATTTACATCTGCAAACTCAATGGCTTTTAATCGCTCAGGACACATCACGGTTAGATTTTCATGCTGAGAGAAGACTTGCCAAAGACCTAATTGGATTAGGCGGTTTTCAACGATGTAACCTAGCTGATCCAATGACAATTCATCAGAGTGAAAACGAGTACGGCACTCTGGGTGCTCCCAAGTTTCTAAGCGCCGATAAGGACAAACTCGCATGCTCTTGATCTCTGACCATGCTCCGAGTGAATCAAGTAACTCCACCGACTGGTGCGAGATTGCAGATACACGAATATCCATCGCCTGAGCGGCATCAAAAACTTTAGGTTTTGTACCTTCGACCAAGACAACGCTTCTGCCCTGCTTGGCAAATCCAACAGCGACGGCTGCCCCGACCATACCGCCACCGATCACGGCGATGTCATACTTGTTCATTTTTCACTCTTCATCGTGCTGATTAATTGGCGTTTTTTATTGTACTTTCCATGGCTACTTTTACAAAATTGTTTAACAAAAAACCTTGTTCAGCATAGGGCGAAAAACTAGATTTCATCAGGCTTTGCAGAGAATTAGCTAGATCACTAGTCAGGTGCTTTTTAAAGCAGTACAATACGCCGCTTACCGCCGTGATGGCGGCTATAATTTGAGCAATAGCTCTCCGATTTAAGTACAACTGAACGAGCGAAAGTGAGATGAGTAAGAAACTGCTAATTAAAACCTGGGGCTGCCAGATGAACGAATACGATTCATCAAAAATGGCCGACCTGCTTAATGCTGCAAACGGCTACGAGCTGACGGAAGAGCCAGAGGAAGCAGACGTACTTCTACTTAACACCTGTTCGATCCGTGAAAAAGCGCAAGAGAAAGTTTTCCACCAGCTAGGCCGCTGGAAAACACTAAAAGATAAGAAACCTGGCGTAGTTATCGGTGTAGGTGGTTGTGTAGCAACGCAAGAAGGTGACCATATTCGTGAACGTGCACCATACGTTGACGTTATTTTTGGCCCACAAACTTTGCACCGCCTACCTGAGATGATCAAACAATCTCAGTCCGATGATGCACCAGTTATGGACATTTCGTTCCCAGAGATCGAAAAATTCGACCGCCTACCTGAACCTCGCGCTGAAGGTGCGACAGCATTCGTTTCTATTATGGAAGGCTGCTCTAAGTACTGTACTTACTGTGTCGTACCGTACACTCGTGGTGAAGAAGTAAGCCGTCCAATGGATGACGTACTGTTCGAAATCGCCCAACTTGCTGAACAAGGCGTACGTGAAGTAAACCTTCTGGGTCAAAACGTAAACGCGTACCGTGGTCCTATGCACGATGGTGAGATCTGTTCATTTGCAGAACTGCTTCGTTTGGTTGCGTCTATCGATGGTATCGACCGTATTCGTTTCACGACGAGCCACCCGTTAGAATTCACAGACGACATCATCGCAGTATACGAAGATACGCCAGAACTTGTGAGCTTCCTGCACTTACCTGTGCAAAGTGGTAGTGACCGTATCCTAACGATGATGAAACGCCCTCACACCGCTATCGAATACAAATCGATCATCCGTAAACTGCGTAAAGCTCGTCCTGATATTCAAATCAGTTCAGACTTTATTGTTGGTTTCCCTGGTGAGACAGACAAAGACTTCCAAGACACCATGAAGCTAATCAAAGATGTAGACTTTGACATGAGCTTCAGCTTTATTTTCTCTCCACGTCCAGGTACGCCAGCAGCGGATTACCCTTGTGATGTGTCAGAACAAGTGAAGAAAGAGCGCCTTTACGAACTACAGCAAACTATCAATGCTCAAGCGATGCGTTACTCTCGCTTAATGCTTGGCACAGAACAACGTGTTCTAGTTGAAGGTCCTTCGAAGAAAAACCTAATGGAACTACGCGCTCGTACAGAAAACAACCGTGTAGTAAACTTTGAAGGTAGTGCAGACCTAATTGGTCAGTTCGTTGATGTGAAGATCGTAGACGTATTTGCAAACTCACTGCGTGGTGAGCTAGTACGTACTGAAAAAGACATGGATCTTCGTAGTGTGATTTCCCCAACGCAGATGATGGCGAAAACACGTCGCGAAGATGAGCTGGGTGTAGCTACTTTTACGCCGTAAGCTCGTATAAATAGCCATAGAGAGCCTGGTCGTTATCAGGCTCTCACTAAGTGGCAAAAAATGAGAGGCAACATTGAGCAATAAAATCGTAACTCTAGAAATTAACCTAGAACCTTCAGACAACCGCCGACTAGCTAGCCTGTGCGGTCCATTCGATGACAACATCAAGCATTTAGAACGTCGTCTAGGCGTTGAAATTAACCACCGTAGTGACCACTTTACGATTGTCGGTAAACCTCATACCGCATCAGCTGCGCTGGATATCCTGAAAACTCTATATGTTGATACCGCACCTGTACGAGGTGAGATCCCAGATATTGAGCCTGAGCAAATCCATCTAGCGATCAAAGAGTCTGGTGTTCTTGAGCAGAATACTGAGTCTAATATCGAGCATGGTAAAGAAGTCTTCGTCAAAACCAAGAAAGGTGTGATCAAACCACGTACGCCAAACCAAGCGCAGTACTTGGTTAACATGGTCACGCATGATATTTCTTTTGGTATTGGCCCGGCAGGTACAGGTAAAACCTACCTTGCTGTAGCAGCAGCTGTTGACGCACTAGAGCGCCAAGAGATCCGCCGTATTCTACTTACTCGTCCAGCGGTTGAAGCTGGTGAGAAATTGGGCTTCCTACCTGGTGATTTAAGCCAGAAAGTCGACCCATACCTACGTCCGCTATACGACGCCCTATTTGAAATGCTGGGCTTTGAGCGCGTAGAGAAGCTGATTGAACGTAACGTGATTGAGGTTGCCCCTCTTGCTTACATGCGTGGTCGTACTCTAAACGACGCCTTTATCATTCTTGATGAGAGTCAGAACACCACAGTTGAACAGATGAAGATGTTCCTAACGCGTATTGGTTTTAACTCTCGCGCGGTTATCACTGGTGATGTCACGCAGATTGACTTACCTCGTGGTGCGAAATCGGGTCTTCGTCATGCTATTGAAGTACTAAGCGAAGTTGACGACATCAGCTTTAACTTCTTCTTAGCCGACGACGTTGTACGTCACCCTGTGGTTGCTCGTATCGTTAACGCGTACGAGAAGTGGGAAGCACAAGACCAGAAAGAGCGTAAAGAGTTCGAGAAACGCCGTCGTGAAGAACGCGATGCGAAGTTACTAGAAGCAGCAAAAGCCGAACTGAATGCACAAGTTGCTTCAACTAAGGAATAATCATGGCGATTGAACTTGATCTGCAGCTGGCAGTCGAAAATGAAGAAGGTCTGCCTTCGCAGCAAGATTTCCAATTGTGGCTAGATAAGACAATTCCTCTCTTCCAGCCACAAGCCGAAGTCACCATTCGTATTGTTGATGAACAAGAAAGTCATACGCTCAACCATGAGTATCGCGGCAAAGATAAACCAACTAATGTGTTGTCGTTTCCATTTGAAGCACCTCCTGGTATGGAAATAGACTTACTTGGTGATTTGATTATTTGCCGCCAAGTTGTTGAAAAAGAGGCGGTTGAACAGAGCAAGCCTCTGCTAGCACATTGGGCGCATATGGTTGTACATGGCAGCTTGCATCTGCTAGGTTATGATCATATAGAGGATGACGAAGCCGAAGAGATGGAGTCCCTCGAAACCGAAATCATGCAAGGTATGGGTTATGAAGATCCTTACATTGCTGAAAAAGAGTAGCTATTGGCCACTCGACAGGGAAAGGCGAACCACTTAAATGACTCTCGTGTTCGCCTCTCTATGTGTGCTATCACACTTCTGATAGCGTTACTTAATTGAGAAACAATGAACGAAGATAATTCTCCCTCTTCTAACGAAGATAAGAAAGAAAAGGCAGAAGGTCCGAGTAGAAAGTCCTTCTTTGAACGTCTAGGTCAACTATTTCAGGGCGAACCAAAAGATCGCCAAGAGCTTGTGGATGTTATCCGCGACTCTGAAGTTAACGACCTGATTGACCATGACACTCGCGATATGCTCGAAGGTGTTATGGAAATCTCCGAAATGCGTGTGCGTGACATTATGATCCCGCGTTCGCAAATGGTTACCGTTGAGCGTACTCACGACCTTGATACCTTGGTTGCTTTGATTACCGATGCTCAACACTCTCGCTACCCTGTGATCAGCGAAGATAAAGACCATGTGGAAGGCATACTTCTAGCGAAGGACTTACTTAAATACTTAGGCTCAGGCAGCAATCCATTTGATATCGAAGAAGTCATTCGACCAGCGGTTGTAGTACCGGAAAGTAAACGCGTTGATCGACTGCTGAAAGAATTCCGTGAAGAACGTTATCATATGGCCATTGTTGTCGATGAATTCGGTGGTGTTTCTGGTCTTGTGACCATTGAAGATATCCTTGAGGAAATCGTCGGGGATATTGAAGATGAATTCGATGAAAGTGAAGAGACGGACATTCGTAAACTAAGCAAGCATACGTTTGCTGTCAGAGCGCTGACAACCATCGAAGAGTTTAATGAGACATTCGGAACCAACTTCAGCGATGAGGAAGTTGATACCGTTGGTGGTATGGTCATGACTGCCTTTGGTCACTTACCTTCTCGTGGTGAACTGGTTGAAATTGAAGGCTACAACTTCAAAGTCACCGCTGCCGATAACCGTCGTGTCATTCAACTCCAAGTGACGATCCCAGACGAAGAAACCCTGGTTGAAGCCACTCAAGAGTAACGCGATACCCATTGGGAATCTCAGAAAATTACAATGATGAATGAACTCTTTCATCGCCTTAAGCGGCCCTCAGTAGCCGCTTTTGTTGGCGCCTCTACTACACTCGCTTTCGCTCCTTACCAGCTGTGGCCTATTGCCATTCTTAGCCCAGCAATTCTACTGATTCTTCTTGCTAACCAAACTCCGAAACGCGCACTATGGATTGGTTATGCTTGGGGGTTAGGTCAATTTGCAACTGGCGTTAGCTGGGTTTACGTCAGTATCTCCGGTTTTGGCGGTATGCCGCTCATTGCCAATTTATTTTTAATGGGCTTGCTTGTTGCCTACTTGGCTGTTTATTCAGGCTTATTTGCTTGGCTCAACAACAAGCTGTTTCCTCAATTTACGCTCACAAAAGCACTTCTCGCTGCACCTGCTTTATGGCTGATCAGTGATTGGTTGCGTGGTTGGGTGATGACTGGCTTCCCTTGGTTATGGCTAGGCTATAGCCAGATAGATGCTCCACTCGCAAGCTTTGCACCAATTGGCGGCGTAGAACTGCTTACTCTATTTATCCTTATCAGCGCAGGGGCGTTAGCCTATGCCTGGATTCATAAGCAGTGGCTGATGGTGATTATCCCTGCGGTGCTACTCAGTACTGGCTTTGGGATTCGCAACTACGATTGGGTAACACCCCGACCAGAAGACACGACTAAGCTCGCACTAATTCAAGGTAACGTAGACCAAAACCTAAAGTGGCTACCAAGTCAACGTTGGCCAACCATCATGAAGTACGCTGACTTAACTCGTGAAAACTGGGACGCTGACATTATCGTTTGGCCAGAAGCAGCAATTCCCGCTTTTGAAATTGAAGTGCCTTCATTTTTGAGCAATATCGACAGCGCTGCAAAAATGAATAACAGCGCAATCATCACCGGTGTCGTCAACCAAGCTGAAGATCGACAGTTCTACAACAGTATTCTGTCCCTAGGCATCACACCATACGGTGACTACAGCTTCGATTTAAGCGAACGTTACCATAAGCATCACCTACTACCATTTGGTGAGTTTGTACCATTTGAAGATATTTTGCGCCCATTAGCGCCATTCTTTAACCTACCGATGTCGTCGTTTAGCCGTGGGGCTTTTGTGCAGCCAAACATCGTTGCGAATGGCATGCACATGGCACCAGCGCTTTGCTATGAGATCATCTTTAATGAGCAAGTGCGTCAAAATGTGACTGACGAAACAGACTTCATTCTAACGCTTTCAAATGATGCATGGTTTGGTCACTCTATCGGTCCTCTTCAGCATATGGAGATCGCCCGTATGCGTGCCTTAGAGTTAGGTAAACCGCTCATCCGCTCGACTAACAACGGATTAACAGCGGTAACCGATCACAAAGGTAAAATCGTTGAGCAAGTACCGCAGTTTGAAACTGCAGTACTGCGCGCAGAGCTCACCCCAACCAATGGACAAACGCCATATCGAGTCCTTGGTACTTGGCCATTGTATATTTGGGTTGGGTTAAGTTTAGCGCTGGCGCTCGGCTTAAGAAGAAAACAGAGCTGATAACAGCTTGAAAGTAGAAAAGACAAAAAAGAGGCGACTAAGCCTCTTTTTTATTCATAGCATTATACTGTCGTTACGCGCCATTTATGGCTTTAATGACTGACGAGTAAAGCCTTTGTGACCACATTTAATACACGGAATGATTACAGTTGGGTGGTTATACGTTGTCTTGTGACCACACTCATCACAGACTAAAGTGCCTAAGCCTATCACCTCTCCTGCTTCATATAGCCCTTGATGCTCTAAGTCATCGAACAACTCAACCCACTCAACTTTAGTTCGGTCAGTAATCTCTAACAGCCCTTGCCATATCGAGTCCGCAATCGTTAAGTAAAACGGGCCGCTTTTGCTATCCTCGTAACTCTCTGAAAACTCTTTTAAGTCTGCTTTAAGGTACGCTTTGATTAAAGCCAATTCATCTTTGGTCAAGTCATTAGCAGCATCCACCACTTTGCCCGACGTCTCAATCGCTTTGTTAACTTCTTCCGGACTGTGCTTCAAGGTTTCAATCACATCCTCGAGCATTTCCTCATAACCTGTTTTACGTTTAGGCATAACTGACCTCCATCTTTCTCCTACCTGCGTCACTTAAGGGCGCATGGGTACAGATTGGCTATTGTTGTGATCCCTAGCTTTAGGTATTCTATGACGATCTATTTAAGTCTGTTCTAACCGAACTCACAAATTCCAAGATAACGGATACCATCGATGCAAGAACAATACAACCCACAAGATATTGAACAAAAAGTTCAAAAGCACTGGGATGACAACAAAACCTTTGTTGTAAGTGAAGACCCAAATAAAGAAAAATTCTACTGTCTGTCCATGTTCCCATACCCAAGTGGTCGACTGCACATGGGTCACGTGCGCAACTACACTATCGGTGATGTAGTATCTCGTTTCCAACGCCTACAAGGCAAAAACGTGATGCAACCTATCGGTTGGGACGCATTCGGTCTACCTGCAGAAAACGCAGCAGTAAAAAACAAAACTGCGCCAGCACCTTGGACTTACGAAAACATCGAATACATGAAGAACCAACTTAAGCTTCTAGGCTTTGGTTACGATTGGAACCGTGAATTCGCAACATGTACACCGGAGTACTACCGCTGGGAACAAGAGTTCTTCACTAAACTTTACGAGAAAGGTTTAGTTTACAAAAAGACTTCTTCTGTTAACTGGTGTCCTAACGACCAAACTGTTCTTGCAAACGAGCAGGTTGAAGACGGTTGTTGCTGGCGTTGTGATACGCCTGTAGAGCAAAAAGAAATCCCTCAATGGTTCATCAAAATCACTGAGTACGCTCAAGAGCTACTAGACGACTTAGACAAGCTTGAAGGTTGGCCTGAAATGGTGAAGACCATGCAGCGCAACTGGATTGGTCGTTCTGAAGGTGTTGAACTGAAGTTTGAAGTTAAGGGTCAACAAGACCTAGAAGTTTACACAACACGTCCAGATACGCTAATGGGTGTGACTTACGTGGGTATCGCAGCCGGCCACCCTCTTGCAGCTCTTGCAGCAGAGAACAATCCAGAGCTTGCAGCGTTTATCGACGAATGTAAGAACAACAAGGTTGCAGAAGCTGAGCTAGCGACAATGGAGAAGAAAGGTATGGCAACTGGCCTTACTGCGATTCATCCATTGAACGGCCGCGAAGTACCAGTATACGTAGCAAACTTTGTACTGATGGACTACGGTACAGGCGCGGTAATGGCAGTACCTGCACACGACCAACGTGACTACGAGTTCGCAACGAAGTACGGTCTAGACATCGTGCCTGTTATCAAGCCTGCTGATGGCAGCGAGCTAGACATTTCTGAAGCGGCATACACAGAGAAAGGCGTACTGTTCGATTCTGGTGAATTCGACGGCCTAGAATTCCAAGCGGCGTTCGATGCAATTGCAGCGAAGCTAGAAGCAGAAGGCAAAGGCACTAAGACTGTAAACTTCCGTCTACGCGACTGGGGTGTATCTCGTCAACGTTACTGGGGCGCACCAATCCCAATGGTAACGACTGAAGACGGTGAAGTTCACCCAGTACCTGCTGACCAACTACCAGTGATTCTTCCAGAAGACGTGGTAATGGACGGCGTAACCAGCCCAATCAAAGCAGACAAAGAGTGGGCGAAGACAACCTTTAACGGCGAACCTGCTCTACGTGAGACAGATACGTTCGATACGTTCATGGAATCTTCTTGGTACTACGCGCGTTACTGTTCACCACAAGCGGACGACATCCTAGACCCAGAAAAAGCAAACTACTGGCTACCAGTAGATCAGTACATCGGTGGTATCGAGCACGCTTGTATGCACCTACTGTACTCACGCTTCTTCCACAAACTACTGCGCGATGCGGGTTACGTAACTTCTGACGAACCGTTCAAGCAACTACTGTGTCAAGGCATGGTACTGGCTGATGCGTTCTACTTCGAGAACGAGAAAGGCGGCAAAGAGTGGGTAGCTCCAACAGACGTAGCCGTTGAACGTGATGGTAAAGGCCGCATTACTTCTGCTAAAGACACTGAAGGTCGTGATGTAACGCACTCAGGCATGATCAAGATGTCTAAGTCTAAGAACAACGGTATCGACCCTCAAGAAATGGTAGACAAGTACGGCGCTGACACAGTACGTCTATTCATGATGTTCGCGTCTCCAGCGGACATGACACTTGAATGGCAAGAGTCTGGCGTAGAAGGTGCGAACCGCTTCCTAAAACGTGTTTGGAAACTAGTTAAAGAGCACACAGCGAAAGGCGCAGCAGAAGCAGTAGATACCTCAGCGCTTTCTGGTGATCAAAAAGCACTTCGCCGCGACGTTCACAAAACTATCGCGAAAGTGACGGACGATATCGCTCGTCGTCAAACATTCAACACCGCGATCGCAGCGATCATGGAGCTGATGAACAAACTAGCGAAAGCGCCTCAAGAATCTGCGCAAGATCGTGCAATCCTTGACGAAGCACTGAAAGCTATTGTTGTCATGCTTTACCCTATCACTCCGCATATCTCATACGAGCTATGGGCAGCACTAGGTGAAACAGACATTGATAACGCGGCATGGCCGACGTTTGACGAAAAAGCGCTAGTTGAAGACGAAAAAACTATCGTTGTTCAAGTTAACGGTAAGCTACGTGCGAAGCTAACAGTCCCAGCGGATATCTCTAAAGACGATATCGAACAGCTTGGTCTAAACGACGAAAACGTGGTTAAGTTCACTGATGGCCTGACTATTCGTAAAGTTATTTACGTTCCAGGTAAACTGCTGAACATCGTTGCAAACTAATCACAGCTTGCAATTTGTCTCTGTTTAGCGAACTTATTTGTTAACCAAGAGTCATTAAACAGGGTAGTTCGCTACCCTGTTTATTTACCTCAAACCATTCACATGAGTGGTTTAAGGTAAATAACCCCTTCAATTTAGGATGAATACAATCAATGCGCTTTTTCTCTTTGATTAAACTACCAGTGGTATTGGTATTAGCGGGGCTTCTTTCTGCCTGTGGTTTTCACCTTCGCGGCGAGTATTCCGTACCGGAAGAGCTGCACACTATGTCTTTCTCCAGCTACGATGAATACAGTGAATTAACTCGCTATGTTCGCTCTCAACTCGAACTGAACAAAGTTGAACTTGTTCAACCCTCATCGACGGTACCCAACCTTCATTTGACGGAAGCGACAATCGATGAGCGTACACTATCGCTTTATCAAAATAGCCGTGCAGCAGAAAAAGAGCTGACATACGTAGTAAAATACCGTGTGACAATTCCTGGCTATGGTTCTAAAAACTTTACGACAACAGTAAACCGCAACTACCTAGACAACCCGTTGACCGCACTTGCAAAATCTGTTGAGCGTGACGTAATTGAAGACGAGATGCGCTTGCAAGCTGCAAAACAGATGATGCGCCAGTTGGGCCGTATTCGTGCCGAATATGAAGCAGGACAAATCTCTGAGCCAGCGAACAAAAACTCTTAGTCACTATGCGAATTTATGCCGATAAGCTAACGGATCATTTAACTAAACAAGTTAAACAGGTTTACTTAATCTTTGGTAATGAGCCGTTACTGATTCAAGAAAGCCGCCAAGCAATCCAAAAGGCAGCGTTTCAGCAAGGTTTTGAGGAAAAACACCGTTTTGCGGTGGATGCTAGCATAGACTGGAACCAAGTTTACGACTGTTTCCAAGCGATGAGCCTGTTTTCAAACCGTCAATTGATTGAGCTTGAAATTCCTGAAAGTGGCGTAACAACCGCCGTCAGCAAAGAGCTGCAAACACTGTGTGATATGCTTCATGATGACATCATGCTCGTCATTGTTGGTAGCAAACTGACCAAAGCCCAAGAAAATGCGAAATGGTTCAAAGCATTAAGCTCAAAAGGCGATTGGGTAAGCTGCTTGTCGCCAGACCTTCAACGCCTACCTATGTTCATTCAGACACGTTGCCGCACGTTGGGACTAAAACCCGATCAGCAATCACTGCAAATGTTGGCTCAATGGCATGAAGGTAACCTATTTGCATTGACACAAAGCTTAGAGAAATTGGCCCTACTCTATCCGGATGGTGAGCTGACCATCATACGTTTAGAGGAAGCCCTAAGTCGCCATAATCACTTCACTACCTTTAACTGGATCGACGCCTTACTGGCAGGTAAAGCAAACCGTGCACAACGCATTCTTCGCCAACTTGAGGCGGAAGGGGTTGAGACCGTGATCTTGATTCGAAGTGTACAAAAAGAGTTGAGCCAACTTTTAAATATGCATCAAGACTTAACTCAAATGGGAATGAACCAGGTATTTGAGAAATATCGAGTTTGGCAAAACAAGCGTCCACTCTATAACGCAGCACTGACCCGCTTATCGGCGAGTCGTATTTGTGCATTGCTCTCCTTGTTGGCTCAAGCAGAGATAAAAGCCAAAACTCAATATGACGAGTCTGTATGGCCAACTATTCATCAGTTGAGCTTAGAAACCTGCTCTCCTGATATTAAGCTGGCAATTTAAAAATCAAAGCGTGATATAGTGCGCGACCTGTTTTGCAAGCAAGAATGTAAAACACTGTAGAGATAAGAGACAAACCGAGGAAAACCGAGTGCTTCGCGAAGAACTGAAAGACTTTTTAGCTGATAAAGCCGACGACATGAAAGCGGAAGACATTATCGTCCTAAATGTGGAAGATAAATCAAGCGTGACAGATTACATGATCATCTGTACTGGTACATCCAAACGCCACGTTTCATCCATCGCTGACCATGTTGCAACAGAAGTGAAAAAAGCCGGTCTTGAGCCACTAGGAATGGAAGGTGAAAACGAAGGTGAATGGGTAGTCCTTGATATGGGCGACGCCATGCTTCACGTGATGCAAGAAGAGCACCGCGAACTCTACCAGCTAGAAAAACTCTGGGGTTAATCTTTTGAAAATTCAACTAATTGCTGTTGGCACAAAAATGCCAAAATGGGTTGAGGAAGGCTTTCAAGAATATCGTCGCCGTTTCCCGCATGATATGCCGTTGGAGTTGATTGAAATCTCTGCTGGCAAGCGTGGTAAGAATGCCGATATCGCTCGCATCCTGCAAAAAGAAGGAGAAGCGATGCTCGCGGCGGTACCAAAAGGCAACCGTATCGTCACGTTAGATATCCCAGGTAAAAAATGGGACACTCCTCAACTCGCTGAGCAGTTAGAAGCTTGGAAATTAGATGGCCGTGATGTATCAATATTAATCGGCGGTCCCGAAGGACTCGCTCCTGCATGCAAAGCTGCAGCAGACCAAAGCTGGTCATTGTCTGCCTTAACGCTACCCCACCCTCTAGTGCGTATCGTAATGGCAGAAAGCTTATACCGAGCGTGGAGCATCACCGCTAACCACCCTTATCATCGCGAATAATCGTTGTTTAACTTTAGAGCCAAGCGTTAATGATTCGTAAACGCCGCAGTCAAATCCGAGATTATCAAGCCGAAGCGCGTCTGTTTGCCAGCCGCGCTATTGTCGCTTTTATCGGCATTGTTGTCTTGATGGGAGCTCTGGTTGCCAACATGTACAACATTCAGGTGAACCAGTTTCAAGACTATCAAACCCGCTCGAACGATAACCGCATCAAAGTAGTGCCTATCGCGCCTAACCGAGGTCTAATTTATGACCGAAATGGCGTTTTACTGGCAGAGAACCGTCCCGTCTTTAACTTAGAACTGACCCCAGAAAAAATTAAAGACATTGATGCAACCATCCAAGAATTACAAACTATTCTGGAAATTACACCAGACCAGATTGAACGCTTCCACCACGAGCGTAAACGGACTCGTCGATTTAAATCGGTCCCACTGCTTACCCAACTGAACGAAAAACAAGTAGCGGTATTCTCCGTCAATCAGTACCGCTTTCCAGGTGTGGAAATAAGTGCGACCTTAAAGCGCTACTACCCTTTCAGCGAAGTCTTAACCCACGTGATTGGGTATGTTTCTCGAATTAATGATCGCGACATGCAACGCCTGATCCGAGAAGAAAAAGACGCAAACTATCAAGCCACTCGCGACATTGGTAAGCTGGGTATTGAAAAATACTACGAAGACCTCTTACACGGTACAGCCGGATATCAAGAAGTCGAGGTAAACAGCCGCGGCCGAGTAATTCGTACCTTAAAGTACGTTCCACCTGTACCCGGAAAAGACATCGTTTTAAACCTTGATATCAACTTGCAGTTGTACGTACACCAATTATTGGACGGCCGCCGAGGCAGTGCTGTAGTAATCGATCCTAGAGACAATGGTGTACTGGCTATGGTTTCGAGCCCTAGCTACGATCCTAACTCGTTCGTGCACGGAATCTCAGGTAAAGACTATCGCGCCCTTTTGAACGATAAAAACCGTCCTTTGGTCAACCGCACTACACTTGGCATTTACCCTCCTGCCTCTACCATCAAACCATTTATGGCGGTAGCCGCGCTGCAAGAAGGTGTCGTCACACCTAACACCACACGAAATGATCCTGGTTATTGGCGCATACCAAACTCTAACACACGTCCGTTCCGGGACTGGTTGCGTTGGGGACACGGACGCGTCGATATCATTAAGTCGATCGAAGAGTCTGTTGATACCTTCTACTATCAAATCGCTTATGACATGGGTATTGACCGTATTTCGAATTGGATGATGATGTTCGGTTTTGGTGATTACACTGGCATTGATATCTACGAAGAAAGTAAGGCGAATATGCCGACTCGTGACTGGAAAATGTCTCGCCATAAAACCCCATGGTATAAAGGTGATACGATCCCTGTGGGTATCGGCCAAGGATATTGGACAGCAACACCAATGCAAATCGCCAAAGCAACCTCCGTATTAGTAAACGAGGGAGAAGTGATCGCACCTCACTTGCTCAAAGCGACGATAGAAAATGGTAACGACTTCGAAGAGCAGCAAACAACAGAATACGTGACTTACCCACCAATCAAGAATGTGCCTAAAAAGTACTGGGATATGGCGAAAGAAGGCATGCGTCGGGTAAACCATGGCACGCGCGGAACAGCTCGACGCTCATTCTACAAAATGAATTATGAAACAGCGGGTAAATCAGGTACTGCACAGGTCTTCGGTCTGGGTGAAAACGAAGAGTACAACGCCGATGAGATCGCCGAGCACTTACGTGACCATGCGTTATTTACTGGCTTTGCACCATTTGATGATCCTAAAGTGGTCGTCACTGTAGTACTAGAAAATGCCGGTGGTGGTTCTAGTAACGGTGCCCCAGTAGTAAGGAAAATTTTTGACCGAGTCGTTCTTGGTCCAGAAGAAATTGAGCCTGAAAACAATGCGAAGAAAGAGGTAAAACAGTAATGAAGATGGATCCCTCTACAGGTAAAAATCGCGCCCTGTTTGAACGCTTCCATATCGACTTACCACTCCTACTTGGCATACTGGCCCTGATGGGGTTTGGCCTGGTGATCATGTACAGCGCCAGTGGCCAAAGTTTACTGATGATGGATCGCCAAGCCATGCGAATGGTGCTTTCACTCGTTGTGATGCTCGTCCTTGCGCAGCTTTCTCCACGAACTTACGAAAGCTTGGCACCTTTGATGTTCGTTGGTGGCGTTATACTGCTTTTCGGCGTGCTGTTTTTCGGTGAAGCATCGAAAGGCGCGCAGCGTTGGCTTAACCTCGGTTTTGTGCGCTTTCAACCGTCAGAGCTATTGAAGCTCGCGGTGCCATTAATGGTGGCTCGCTATGTTGGTAGACAGCCCCTCCCACCAACGCTAAGAACACTCATTGTTGCACTGATTATGGTCTGCTTACCAACCATTCTCATTGCAAAACAGCCTGACTTAGGTACCTCGATCCTGATCGCGGCTTCCGGTATTTTTGTTATCTTCCTCGCCGGCATTAGCTGGAAAATAATTGCTGGTGCTGCGATTGCATTAGGTGGTTTCATTCCAATTCTGTGGTTTTTCTTGATGCGAGAGTATCAAAAAGTGCGAGTTCGTACTCTATTTAACCCGGAATCTGATCCGCTAGGAGCGGGCTACCACATTATTCAGAGTAAAATTGCGATTGGCTCCGGCGGTATTTCCGGCAAAGGTTGGTTGCAAGGTACGCAGTCACAACTAGAATTTCTTCCTGAACGACACACTGACTTTATCTTTGCAGTAATTGCTGAAGAATGGGGTATGATTGGCTTCCTTTGCCTTTTAGCCATCTATCTATTTATTATTGGACGAGGTTTATATCTCGCCAGCCAAGCGCAAACCGCATTTGGACGAATGATGGCAGGCAGTATTGTACTCAGCTTCTTCGTGTATATTTTTGTAAATATTGGCATGGTAAGTGGCATCCTACCTGTAGTAGGTGTACCGTTGCCACTCATCAGTTATGGCGGCACATCAATGGTAACCTTGATGGCTGGTTTTGGTATTCTGATGTCGATTCATACGCACCGAAAAGCATTCTCTAAGGCGACCTAGACATGCAAAAACGCGCTTTATATTCCTTGGTTTTCTCTGCTCTTATTTTGGCAGGCTGTTCATCAACTAGCCAAAAAGAACAAGAAGGCCGTTACGAACTCGAATCCGATGTTGCACCGGATACACCGCTTTCAGTCGAACACATCGAGGATGCGCATCCTAAATATGAACCGTACAGCCTAGGTGGGAACAAAGATTACCACTTGCGTGGCAAAGACTACAAAATAGTTCGCAATGCGAAAGGCTTTAAAGAAAAAGGCCGCGCATCTTGGTATGGGAAAAAATTCCAAGGTCATTTGACTTCTAATGGCGAAATCTATGACATGTATTCAATGACGGCAGCGCATAAAACGCTACCGTTACCAAGTTACGTAAAAGTTACCAATACTGACAACGGAAAAACCACCATAGTACGAGTTAATGACCGAGGTCCTTTTCACGATGGCCGTATCATTGATTTAAGCTATGCCGCCGCGCACAAGTTAGATGTCATAAAAACAGGCACCGCGAACGTGGAAATTGAAGTGATCAGTATCAATCAGCCCACGGACAAAAAGTCATTAGAAGCGCACCCTAGGTACGTTATTCAAGTGGCATCATCAAAAAATGAAGAACGCGCGCGAACTTTAGGTACCGAGCTTGGTCAAAAATTGGATACAGAAACTTTCCTAGAGAGTGCGAAAGAGTCTTATCGCTTGTTGTTAGGGCCATTTACTGACTATTCCCTGACGCAAGCCACATTAGATAAAGTAAAGTTGCTCGGCTATTCGTCTGCATTTATTAAAAAACACAACACTGCCAAATGACCTCGTGTCATGAATTTCTCTTTGATCCCCCTCTTACATAACTAGGGATTCTGATAAGATGTCTGCAGTTAACCCAAAAATTTGAATTACCATGAATAAAAATAAGTTTGTGAAATCTATTCTCGTTTCTTCGGTTGCCCTTTCTGCAACTTTCGCTCAATCTGCTCTTGCATCACCTATCGTTGTTCCAGATGCCCCTCAAATCGCGGCGAAGGGCTACGTGCTGATGGATTACCATTCAGGTAAAGTACTGGCAGAGAAAGAGATGAACACAAAATTGTCTCCAGCTAGTCTGACTAAGATGATGACCAGCTATGTAATCGGCCAAGAGCTAGCCCGTGGTAATATCTCAGAAGATGATGATGTCACCATCAGTAAAAATGCGTGGGCGAAAAACTTCCCTGATTCATCAAAGATGTTCATTGAAGTAGGCACAACAGTTAAAGTACGTGACCTGAACCGAGGTATCATCGTCCAGTCAGGTAACGATGCCTGTGTTGCGATGGCAGAACATATTGCAGGTTCAGAAGATGCATTTGTTGACCTAATGAACGCTTGGGCCAACACATTGGGTATGACTAACTCGCACTTTGCCAACGTTCATGGCTTAGATAACGCAGAATTGTACTCAACACCATACGACATGGCACTGCTAGGTAAAGCACTTATCCGTGACGTACCAAATGAGTACCGAGTGTACTCAGAGAAGAAATTTACTTACAACGGCATCACCCAATACAACCGTAACGGTCTACTTTGGGATAAGAGCATGAACGTTGACGGCATCAAAACGGGTCACACAAGTAATGCGGGTTACAGCCTAGTAAGTTCAGCAACTGAAGGTCAAATGCGCTTGGTTGCGGTCGTTATGGGTACTAAAGATGCCAATGCTCGCAAGTCAGAAAGCAAAAAGCTGCTAAGCTACGGCTTCCGTTTCTTCGAAACAGTGGCACCGCACAAAGCAGGTGAAACGTTCGTAGAAGAAAAAGTGTGGATGGGTAACAAAGATACCGTAGCACTGGGTCTTGACCAAGATACTTACGTAACACTACCGCGTGGTGAAGCGAAAAACCTAAAAGCAAGCTTCGTCCTTGAAAAAGAGCTAGAAGCCCCAATTAATAAAGGTGATGTAGTTGGTAAGCTATACTATCAGATCGATGGTGAAGATATTGCCGAGTACCCACTAATGGCACTAGAAACCGTAGAGCAAGGTAGTCTATTTAGCCGCATGTGGGATTACATCGTATTGTTATTCAAGAGCTTCTTCTAAAAAGAACGTTAGAGTAGCAAACTTATTCGCAAAGCCGCCTGAATGGGCGGCTTTTTAAGTTTGAGCTCCTCGTCTTGAGTTCCCCCTAATTTGACTGTACTATTTCGCACCGCAACGAATATCTACTGGAGTTATCGATATGCTAACCATCAACTCTGATGCAAAATTAAAAGACCTGCTTGAGTTCCCTTGTTCATTTACTTACAAGGTAATGGGTCATGCAAAGCCTGAACTTCCAGAGCTTGTTCTTGAAGTTATTCAGCGCCATGCTCCAGGTGACTACAGCCCGACCGTTAAACCAAGTGCTAAGGGCAACTACCACTCTGTGTCAATCAACATTACTGCAACCTCTATCGAGCAGGTTGAGACACTGTACAAAGAGTTAGGTGAAATTGACATCGTACGCATGGTTCTATAATTTTTTGATATATTAAATTTTTTTTGAAAGCAGCCTTGGCTGCTTTCTTTTTATTTATCAAAGAGATAACGAGGCTTTACATCGCTTTCAGTTAAAAATCTGTTACGCAGCGGTAGAGCATCAGGGTTATCCGGTTTATAATCCAAAAACTTTATATATTAGCAACAGGAATTCCCATGCAACACCAACTTGTTGTAAAACGACTTGGCCGCCAAGACTATGAGCCTGTATGGAAGGCGATGCATGAGTTCACCGACCAACGCACAGAAGAAACCCGTGATGAAGTCTGGTTGGTAGAACATAACCCAGTATTTACGCAAGGACAGGCAGGTAAAGCTGAGCACTTGATTAACACTGGCGATATTCCTGTTGTACAAAGTGATCGCGGAGGCCAGGTTACGTATCATGGCCCTGGTCAGTTGGTCGCCTACTTCTTGATCAACCTACGCCGTAAAAAATTAGGTGTACGAGATCTCGTTACCACAATCGAGAACCTCGTGATCAACACGCTAAAAGCATACAATATTGACTCAGCCGCGCGACCTGACGCACCAGGTGTCTACGTTGCCGGTAAGAAAATATGCTCTCTCGGTTTACGCATTCGTAAAGGATGCTCGTTTCATGGTTTAGCCTTGAACGTAAATATGGATTTAACACCGTTTCTGCGTATTAACCCTTGTGGTTATGAAGGTATGGAAATGGTTCAGGTCAGCCAATTTGGCGGCCCAGACAATGTAGAAGCCGTAGAAAAACAATTAATAGAAGAACTCGTTACTTTGCTCGATTATGAGCAAGTAGAATTCAGCACAGAAGCACCTTCTCAAGGTAATAAAGCATGAGCAAACCAATCCAGATGGAAAAAGGCGTTAAATATCGTGACGCCGATAAAATGGCATTGATTCCCGTAAAGAACATGCCTACAGAGCAGAAAGAAGTGCTACGTAAGCCTGATTGGATGAAGATCAAGCTACCAGCCGACAGCCAACGAATTCAAGACATCAAAGCGGCGATGCGTAAGAATAAACTTCACTCCGTATGTGAAGAAGCATCTTGCCCGAACCTAGCGGAATGTTTTAACCACGGTACAGCAACCTTCATGATCTTAGGTGCTATTTGTACTCGTCGTTGTCCTTTCTGTGACGTTGCTCATGGCCGCCCATTACCACCGGAAGCAGAAGAGCCTCAAAAACTGGCGAAAACCATTGCCGATATGAAGCTGAAATACGTAGTAATCACTTCTGTTGACCGTGACGATCTGCGTGACGGCGGTGCACAACACTTTGCCGATTGTAACCGCGAGATCCGTGCGTTAAACCCGCATATTAAGATTGAAACACTGGTTCCTGACTTCCGTGGTCGCATGGATGTAGCGCTTGATCTAATGAAAGACAATCCGCCAGATGTCTTCAACCACAACTTAGAAACAGCGCCACGTCTTTACCGTAAAGCTCGCCCAGGTGCGAACTATAAATGGTCACTTGAGCTTCTTAAGAAGTTCAAAGAGCAGCATCCCGATGTACCGACCAAGTCTGGTTTGATGATGGGTCTTGGTGAAACCAAAGAAGAAATCATCGAAGTACTGAAAGATCTACGCGCACACGGCGTAACGATGCTGACTCTAGGCCAGTACCTAGCGCCAAGCCGTCACCACTTGCCAGTAGAACGTTACGTTCCACCATCAGAGTTTGACGAGCTAAAAGAAGTTGCACTAGAACTTGGCTTCACGCATGCAGCGTGTGGTCCATTTGTTCGCTCTTCTTACCATGCCGATATGCAAGCTCAAGGTATCGAGATTAAATAAGCTCTCGCTTGTTTTGAAAAGTTTGTTTTGAAGAGAAAAGGTTGGCTCAGTGCCAACCTTTTTTGTATCTGGCAAATGATGATAAAAAGCCATTCTACCACCGTCATTCTGAACAGCGAGGAACGAGCGTGATTCAGAATCTGTTTTCAGAATACTGATGATTTTTAGGGAAACTCTGAGTAAAAGAGTGTGCCTCAACAAGATTCCTGATCTCGCCTAGGCTCGTCGGAATGACGTGGTTTGGATATATTGAAAAGGGACAGTGTTGGTAGCCATCCCCTTATCACACACTCTCGCTATATCTCATTCCAAACGCCAGACAAACAAAAAGGCCCTCAAATGAGGGCCTTTAGTATATCAATGTTCAAAATAGATGAGTCGAGTTCTAGAAGAACACACGGAGTTTGCGCGAGCAAATGAGTATGTTCGACACCGAAATCGACTCACTCTATGAAAAGCAGTTAGGCGTAAACTGGTAGACGCTTACAAATTTCTAGCACTTTCTGTTTTGTCGCTTCGATAACTTCTTCGTTGCCGATGTTATCTAGAACGTCACACATCCAGTTTGCTAGCTCTTTTGCATCTTCTTCAGTGAAGCCACGGCGAGTGATCGCTGGCGTACCTACACGGATACCAGACGTTACGAATGGGCTGCGTGGGTCATTTGGTACTGAGTTCTTGTTTACAGTGATATTTGCTGCACCTAGTGCCGCGTCTGCGTCTTTACCAGTGATATCTTTGTCGATTAGGTCAACAAGGAACAAGTGGTTTTCTGTACCGTTAGATACGATTTTGTAGCCACGCTCTTGGAACTGACCAACCATTGCTTTTGCGTTTTTCACTACGCGAGCTTGATAAGCTTTGAACTCTGGCTCCATCGCTTCTTTGAACGCTACTGCTTTACCAGCGATAACGTGCATTAGAGGGCCACCTTGACCACCAGGGAACACTGCTGAGTTCAATTTCTTGTACATATCTTCGCCAGCATTTGACAAGATAAGACCACCGCGAGGACCTGCTAGTGTTTTGTGCGTCGTTGTTGTTACCACGTGAGCATGCGGTACTGGTGTTGGGTATTCACCGGCAGCGATAAGACCAGCTACGTGCGCCATATCAACAAATAAGTAAGCACCTGCTTTGTCAGCGATTTCACGCATGCGTTTCCAATCAACGATTTGCGAGTAAGCAGAGAAACCACCGATGATCATCTTAGGTTTGTGTTCAAGTGCTAGCTGTTCCATCTCGTCGTAGTTGATTTGACCAGCTTCATCGATACCGTAAGGGATAACGTTGTAGTGCTTACCCGAGAAGTTTACTGGTGAACCGTGAGTTAGGTGACCACCGTGCGCTAGGCTCATGCCTAAAACTGTATCGCCAGGGTTAAGAAGCGCCATGTAAACTGCGCTGTTTGCTTGAGAACCTGAGTGAGGCTGTACGTTAGCGTACTCACAACCAAATAGTTGGCATGCACGCTCAATTGCTAGTGCTTCAGCTTTATCTACGTACTCACAACCGCCGTAGTAACGCTTACCTGGGTAGCCTTCAGCGTATTTGTTCGTTAGCTGAGAACCTTGCGCTTCCATTACACGTGGGCTTGTGTAGTTTTCAGAAGCGATAAGTTCAATGTGTTCTTCCTGGCGAAGAGTTTCTTCCTGGATAGCTGCGAACAGTTCCGCATCGTAATCTGCGATGTTCATATCACGCTTAAGCATCTGTATCTCCTGACTCAGATTAGTACTGAAAGTTGCAAAAAAACTGTTGAATGACCCGAAGCAAACGTTTTCGTCACCCTAATGGCGCGCATTCTACATAATTTGATTTAGGTCATAAAGAGAAATTTACAATTTTTCTCATGCAGTTTTTTCATGATGACAAGCAATGTTTATCATGCCAGCATTGCAATCGCATAACGACAATCTATTGCCTGTCAAATTTGTGCTTTACACCCTGTAAAACAGCAATTACATAGGTTTACCGTAAATTTTACCCTCTAGCTACCGAAAAGATCATCTTTTTACTACTATGCACGCCTTATTTATCACTAATGACTGCAACATTGATGGAAAAACACTCATTAAAAGAAGACTGGATAGCGATTCTCACGGGTACCTTTTTAGTAGCTCAAGGCGTTTTCTTTCTCCAATCCGCGAACCTTCTAACGGGAGGCACGACTGGATTGGCTCTGCTTATTAGCCAATTTACACCTTTTACCTTTGGTGTGCTGTACTTTTTAGCAAACAGTCCTTTTTACTTACTAGCATGGAAACGCTTTGGCCGTCATTTCGCCATTAATAGTGCCATTTCTGGCGCGTTGGTTTCTATCTTTGCCGATCATCTTTATTTGCTAATCTCGCTCGAATCGGTAAATGAAGTTTATTGCGCCGTCGCAGGCGGACTTTTAATGGGGCTCGGTATGCTGATCCTATTCCGACATCGCTCCAGCTTGGGTGGCTTTAACGTGCTGTGTTTGTTTATCCAAGACAAATTTGGCATTTCAGTTGGCAAAAGCCAAATGGCAATCGATGCATGTATCCTGTTTGCTTCATTCTTCTTTGTCACACCAGAAGTGATTGGCCTTTCAATTTTGGGGGCGTTTGCACTCAATCTCGTGTTAGCGATGAACCACAAACCGCACCGCTATTCCGTGACCTACGGTTCATAAATTTTTGATAATGATTGAAGCGCGATTTATAAGATTTCGCGCTCCAATCGCTATATAATACTTCGCGATTTCCAAATAGATCGGTACGGTATGCGCGACTTTCTGCAACAAGCTAAACAGACTCACAGTTGTATTGCGATTGGAGAGCTGATCTATTACCCGAAGACACAGACCCTTCATCAAGATGCTATCGCGATTGATCTTGAACCTCGCACCATTGAATTATTAGAACTGCTGTTAACAAGCGTTGGCCACCCACTCTCTGCTGACACCATTATTGAAACCATTTGGCAGAGCAAGTTCATCTCTAAGAATGTGCTCACGAACCGCATTAGCACCTTACGTGCACTGCTACAGCAGTACTTACCCGAATACGATGCCGCTAAGCTTTTAGTCACTTACCCCCGCAAAGGCTACTTTCTTAACCCTGCCAATATTCGTTTAGTGCCACCAGCGAAAAACCATCGACGCGTTATCCCAACCCAGGTGGCGAGTAATAAGAACTTCAAGCTGATTTTTGCTTACAGCTTATGTGCCATACTTGCGGTATGTAGCATGACACTCGCAAGCTTGTTATGGCAACGCCAAGAAATCTCAACACAACAAACACGTCATCAACTACTGATTCCCAAAGTCGAGCTACTACTCAACCGTGTCGATTCAATCGGCTCCCAGGCGCGAAAATACCGCATACTGGTCAAAGCCATCTTGCTGCAACAACAGGTCGAATATCCATACACCGACATCGCCAACCAAGATGCTCCCAGTTACTTTCTTGATCCTATCGGTCATACGCCATATTTCCCTGGCGCACGAAACATGCAGACCAGCGACTACGAGCTCAATATCGAGTTAAAAGACGGCACAAAACAGGGCATCTTGAAAGCGCAGATGAACCTTATTTATCCTGCGACGGGCAAGCTGGCGTTTCGCAATGAGTACACACTGCGTTTATCTGCCTTACAATCGGATATTTTCCAAATGCACTCGGATGTCGCGCAATACTTCAATCTGCCTGCACCTTCGGCAAGTTCGTGGCAGCTTTCGAATATTCACAAAAAAATGTTATTCGAGAATGCCTTTTCTAGCCAACCTCTCAGACAATCTGATGAGTTTGCGGCTATAACAACGGCAAGACATCTCGCCTTATACGAGCACGAACATCAAAAGCTGGAAGCATATTTAACTCAAGTACAATCGTCGTTTGATGTTTTGCCAGATGAGCTGAGCCTCTGGTTAGGTCTATTGCATTTCAAATTAGGTAACTTAGACAGGGCAAAAGCCCTGTTAACGACACCAGATGGCGACTCACGTATCCAAAACGCACTGATTTATACCTTTGTGTCTCACATTGCTTACAAGCAGAACAAACTTGAACAGTTCCGTCTCAACTACATGGAATCACTGGTGGCGCTGCTGCGCGTTTTACCTTCCGAAACCTTGTTTGAGCGTCTTTCTCAATCTGAATCAAAAGAGACTTGCCTCCAACCGTGGAAAACGTTGCATGTTAGTGTGACCGATCAAGAAATCATAAGCCGATGGAAAGCGCTCATTAACGAGTATTGCACTAATGTGGCCAACGAAATAACCACCAATAAAACAAAGACCTAAATATAAAATTAAGCTTTCGTTAACCCCTGTTAGCTTTTGTTTTTTGCCCTTTTTCTCTCGCTGAACTTAGCATGCTCGCATTCAAGCAACGGCCCAACATGAAGCGGCCTTATCAATCAGGAATGTAAACCATGCTAAACAAAATGACGCTTATCGCGGCAGCAACTCTGGCTCTTTACGGCTGTGGCGGAGGTTCGTCTTCTGGCAGTGCGAATCCAAACAAAGTGCCTCAAGAAAGTTTCGACGTCTCGATTCACAACTCAATCTTCGCTCCCACGCCAAGCACACAGCTAAACTACGCATTTAGCTTGGATGGCCAACCAGAGGGCGACATGAAACTGAGCTTCCAAGCGATGGATAGCGAGCAAATATTGGCAGCATTGGCACAAATCCCAAACAGCGAGGCAATGGTCCAGTTGGTTAATGACTTGATGAACTACGGCGCCGAACAGTTCTACTATTCAGACGAGCAGTACAACGACGACGAAGAGAGCAATACGCTTTACTTTGCAGGATCAGATGGTGCACTCCATGAAATCACTGACGCTTATTTCATTGGTCATCAGTTTATTGCCATGCTTATGCACAGCGGTCCGATTTTCCGCCTAAACGGTGACGACGTAAAAGAGAAAAGCCCGAATATTGACATCGGTGAAGAAACTATGTCTCTGCAAACCACTCTTACAGGCTACTCAGTTCACAACCTACTAGACCGTTTTGAAGAGCATGAGTGGGTACAAAACCTTCCTATGACAGCATCTTGCCAAGTGGTTTGGCAACAGCAAATCCGAGAAACTGGCGTGCGTAAAGCGTTCTCGATCTCAGGCAAGAAAATTGAAGCGGCATACCTGATGGAAGAGAACATCTACAACCTAAACTGTGATGATATGGACTCAATGGAGTTCGCCACTTCGGCAGAACGTTGGTTTAATCCGAGCTTAGGTCTGATAGAACAAATTGAACTGCTGAAAGTACAACAAGTACAAATCAACGAAGAGAAAGTGCAGCTAACAGCGATTGAAACAAAATAAGCTTGCATTTTTTATAGATATCTCAATAAAAGAAGGCTTTGGGGAGCACACCAAAGCCTTCATCTCGAACATCAATCTTAGGGGTGATGACACCCGAGTTTATTCTTCTATCAATAAAATACGAGTTTCGTAAGGTCGTAACACTTGATGGTTTGACGCGACTGCGCTCGCTGAGTTTTGATAGTTAGATAGCAAGTTTTTCGCTTTACTCATATCAAAACGTTCTGGCAGAACGCATTCCACCTCTTCAGCATAGTAGTTATTGATACACAGCAGCGTTTGCTTATCGTTCTGACGAGCGTAAGCGAAAATACGTTTGTGCTCTGGCAGTAAATCTTCATAACGGCCATCGGTGATGACTGGAACCTGTTTACGCAGTTCAATCAGACGCTTGTAAAAGTAGAACACCGAGTTCAAATCGGCAACCGCAGCTTCAGCATTGATTTCAGAGTAATTCTGCGCCACTTCAAGCCACGGCGTTCCCTCAGTAAAGCCCGCGTGTTTTGCACTGTTCCATTGCATTGGTGTACGTGAATTATCACGCGACTTCTGTGCCAAGATCGCCATCATATCGTCATGAGATACACCATCACGGTTGACCATGATGTCGTACATGTTAGTACTTTCAACATCACGATATTGGCTGATTTCGGTATAACCCGGGTTGGTCATGCCGATCTCTTCCCCCTGGTAAACATAAGGTGTGCCTTGCATCATGTGCGCTGATGCCGCAAGCATCTTGGCAGATTCAACACGGTATTGCTCGTCGTTACCTAATCGGCTCACAACGCGTGGCTGGTCGTGGTTACACCAGAACAGCGCCCCCCACCCTTTGCCATTTAAGCCCGTTTGCCAATGATTGAAGATCTGTTTTAACTGAATGAAATCAAACGGCGCTTTGGTCCATTTTTCACCATTTGGATAATCGACTTTCAGATGATGGAAGTTGAACACCATGGATAGCTCTTTGCCGTCTAGCGAAGAATATTGCTGGCAGTGCTCTAGTGTGGTGGAAGACATTTCACCCACCGTCACGCTGCCGTATTTTTGAAACACAGATTCGCTAATCTCTTGAAGGTATTCGTGCACACGTGGACCATCCGTGTAGAAACGACGACCATCACCAATATCGTCACTTGGAAAATCTTGCTGCTTGGAAATCAGGTTGATAACGTCGAGACGGAAACCATCGACACCTTTGCCTGCCCAGAAGCTGATGACTTCTTTCACTTCTTCACGCACTACTGGGTTTTCCCAGTTTAAGTCCGCTTGCTCTTTAGCAAAAAGGTGCAAATAGTACTGGCCTGTTTTTTCATCCAGCGCCCAAGCGTTGCCACCAAACTTTGATTGCCAGTTGTTTGGTTCAGCACCATCTACCGGATCTTTCCAGATGTAGTAATCACGGTATGGGCTGTTTTTATCACCCAGTGCGGATTGGAACCACTTGTGTTCTGTCGACGTGTGGTTCACTACAATGTCCATGATGATACGAATACCCAACTGATGCGCTTCTGCTAGCAAAGTATCGAAATCTTCCATAGTGCCGAACTCAGGGTTGATCGAGTAGTAATCGGAGATGTCATAACCGTTGTCGATCATTGGCGATTGGTAAACCGGCGTCAGCCAAATCGCATCCACACCAAGATGCTTAAGATAATCCAGCTTAGAAATGATCCCTTTGATGTCGCCCGTGCCTTTACTGCCACTGTCACAAAAGCTTTTTGGGTAAATTTGATAGATGGTTGCGGTTTTCCACCAGCTCTCATCATGCTTGGTCATAGCCATTTCTAACACTCACTTACCAGTAATCGGAAACTTAAAATTTGAAAAGAAAAATAGGAGGAGGCAGCCAAGTCACTGCCTCAAATAGAATTACGCGTTTGCAGGCTCAAGCTCACCTTTGGCTTGTGCACGCTTATAAAGAATTAACGTTAATGCAGCAGGTACTAGCATTGCGACTAACATAGCCAAAGCAAAAATGCCCCAGAACTGCGGTTGGATAGACAAGATGCCCGGCAAACCGCCCACACCGATACCGTTCGCCATTACGCCCGCACTACCACAAATAGCAGCAGCACACGCACTACCGATCATCGCGCTCAGCATTGGGAACTTGTATTTCAAGTTGATACCGTACATCGCCGGCTCGGTCACACCAAGGTAAGCAGAGATAGCCGCAGGCACCGAGATATCACGCTCGCCATGTTTTTTACTGATGATAATGATGCCGACGACCGCAGACGCTTGAGCAATATTTGAAAGCGCAATCAGAGGCCAAATTGGCGTGCCGCCTAGCTCTTGCATCAGTTGAAGGTCTACCGCGTTGGTGGTGTGGTGAATACCAGTAATGACCAATGGCGCGTATAGGAAGCCGAAGATGGTTGAGCCAATCATTGCGAAGTCACCTGTCATGGCTGCTTTTGCTGCGAAAGCAACACCATCACCCAACATACGACCGAATGGGCCAATGATAGAGTGCGCAAGAATCACAGACACGATGATAGAGACAAACGGCACAACCACTAGGTAAAGGTAAGACGGAATGATGCGTTTTAAGTTGGTTTCAATAAACGCCAGTGCCATACCAGCGAGCATTGCCGGAATCACTTGCGCTTGGTAGCCCACTTTCTCGATGGCAAATAAGCCAAAGTCCCATACTTCAGGCACTTGCTTACCAATTAGGTAGGCGTTCATTAACTGTGGCGAAACCAATGTTACACCAAGCGTGATACCCAGAATCGGAGTACCGCCGAGCTTTTTCACTGTCGACCAACACACGCCAACCGGTAGGAAGAAGAAGATCGCCTCACCAATCAGCCATAAGAAAGAGTGTACCGTTGCCCAAAACTGGCTGATTTCCGTTAGCGTTTGACCATCAAACATCTTGATGTCGCCAATCACATTACGGAAGCCAAGAATCAGACCACCGGTAATGATCGCAGGTAGCAGTGGTACAAAGATTTCTGCAAGGTGGGAAATACCACGCTCAACGATATTCATGTTTTGACGAGCAGCGTTCTTCGCTTCGTCTTTGCTGGCTTCACTTTTACCCGTCAGTCCGATCAGTACCTTGTAAACTTCATCCACTTCAGTACCGATAACCACTTGGAACTGGCCTGCGTTGGTAAAACAGCCCTTCACCATCGGTAATGCTTCTAACTGTTTCGTATCTGCTTTGTCCGTATCATTTAGAACAAAACGCAAGCGAGTTAAACAGTGACTTACACTGGCAATATTGTCCGGCCCCCCGACCAGCTCAATAAGACGCTCCACGTCTTTACGCGCAATCTTACTCATAACTTTGTCCACCCTGTATTGGATACATTCGATTCATCATTATTTTGTTTTTATAAATGGGAACATTCCCATTTCTTAATTTTAATATTGCCATTCGAAGACAAAAAACAAAATGGGAACAGTCCCATTAATTGAGAGTGATCACAGTATAATTTTAGAGCAGATCGTTTTAGTGTGGGTCAATAAACGATAGGCTGTTGAGTAAAGTGAACCACTTCCTCATCGCCATTTAATTGATTGATCAGCATGTTAGCGGACTTCTCACCTGCAAGGGTATAACCTGGGTCGACACTAAATACTTTAGGGAAAAGGAAAGAGAGCAATTCATTACCTCCAACACCTGTCACAACCACATCTTCACGGCCTAACTCTTGAAGACGCTTAATCACGCCCAACGCGATGGTGTCACTGGCGCACACGATGGCCTGAGTGTCAGATTGAAGGACTTTGTCTACCAACTGATAAGCACTTTCATGGCTCAACTTACCCGTTTGGAAACAAGGTGTAATTTGTTTGCGTTGACACCAAGCTTTATAAGCATTTAGACGAGCTAAGCCAGTGGTTTTGTCTTCAGGATCAACACCAATATAGGCAATGCGAGATAAAGATTGCTGCTCAAGGTGAGACAAAGCCATGTCTATCACACCTTGGTTATCGTAGTTGATCGAGGAAACCATTTGCGTGTCCATCGCGATCACGACGATACGATTCCCCCACTCCGCCAATGCTCGCTCATCACATCCAGTAAAGCCAAACACGATCACCCCATCGACGTTGCGACGTTTAAGCACATCCAAATGTTCATTGGTTTTATCGCGATCGAATTGGCTCTCCATGATCACCGCATCATAACCAGCGGAATACAAAGCATTGAGCATGGTACCAACGGCGCGATTTTCTGATGGTGAATCTAAACGGGAGATGATAACCCCAATAACTTTTTGGCTGCCACCACGCATCGACTGCGCCGACTTTGATGGGACGTAGCCTGATTCACGAATGATTTGCTCTACCTTCTCACGCGTTTGCGGTTTTACCTTGGGATCATTGGTAAGCACACGGCTGACCGTCGATTTGCCCACGCCAGCCAATTTTGCGATATCAAGAATGGTGAGTTTTTTGCTCATAAGTGTTCAGATTAAAAGAAGGAATCAAACAAAAGGGAAGCAGTGGCTTCCCTTATCTCAGTCAGTAATGAATATTACTTGTTTAAGTACGCAGGCACATCTGCAATGCTATCCAATACTACCGTTGCAATGGCTTCGCCCTGTTCCGTTACTGGCTTACCAGTGCGAACCAAAATCTTAGTGCCAACGCCTGCCGCTTCTGCTGCCATCATGTCTTCAGCTTTATCGCCGATCATCACAGATTTCTCCATGTCGATCTTCAAGAAGTCACGCGCAGAAATGAACATACCTGGTTTTGGCTTACGGCACTCACAATCTTGCTTGTACTCGCCAATGCCATGTTCTGGATGATGTGGACAGTAATAGATACCATCGAACTCAACACCATTATCAGCAAAGTTCCAATCCATCCATTGAGTCAGAGACAAGAAACGGTCTTCACTGAATTTACCGCGTGCGATGCCCGATTGATTCGTCACTAACACTAGAAGGTAGCCTTTATCTTTTAGCGCTTTCGTCGCTTCAAATACACCATCAATGTACTCAAAATCATGTTCGTCATGAACGTAGCCGTGGTCAACGTTTATCACGCCATCACGATCGATAAAAACAGCAGGTTTTGCCAAAACGTATTTCTCTATTAACTCGGTTTAATCAGATTATTACATACCTTATAAACTTCAACACTATCTAATTCATTCTAGGCCTCGACAAAACGGTTGATTTGTTGGGCAAGAATCGGTAAATCTGAGGGTGCCCTGCCGTCTACCTCCTCCTTTCTATCTATACATCTCCGTTTCGAAACAGAACATCCATACATTTAGACGTCTAGACGTAAAAATATCTATTGACTTCATTCAGCTTAACCCATAGCATCAACTGAAAATTGAGATAAAGCTCAACATTAAGTTCTGTCAAAGGCCGTTTTTGACAGCGAAGTTCCCCGTATCTTTGGGCAGGTTGAAACATGATAGAAATAAAAAACGTCAATAAAGTGTTCTACCAAGGCAGTAAGGAAATCCTTGCCCTGAAAGACATTAACCTACACATCGACAAAGGCACCATCTTTGGTGTTATCGGTTCATCAGGTGCTGGTAAAAGTACGCTGATTCGCTGCGTAAACATGTTAGAAGCGCCGACCTCTGGTTCCATCATCGTTGATGGTGTGGATCTAACCAAACTCAGCAAAAAACAACTAGTCGAAACACGCCGTAACATTGGCATGATCTTCCAGCACTTTAACCTGCTTTCGTCTCGTACTGTGTTTGATAATGTAGCACTGCCACTAGAACTGGCAGGTAAAGACAAATCGCAAATCACAACAAAAGTAACTGAGTTGCTAAAGCTTGTAGGCTTAGCCGACAAACACGAGAGCTACCCATCTAACTTAAGTGGCGGCCAAAAACAGCGTGTGGCAATTGCTCGTGCATTGGCATCCGATCCTAGCGTGCTGCTTTGTGATGAGGCCACTAGTGCGCTAGACCCGGCAACAACTCAATCTATCCTTGAGTTATTGAAAGAGATCAACCGCAAACTCAACATCACGATTTTACTTATCACTCACGAAATGGAAGTCGTAAAAAGTATCTGTCACGAAGTAGCAATCATCGGTGGTGGTGAGCTGGTGGAAAAAGGCACCGTTGGCGATATTTTTGCGCACCCTAAGACAGAGCTAGCGCACCAATTCATTCGCTCAACGCTGGATCTTTCCATTCCTGAAGATTACCAAGCTCGTCTGCAAGCAGAGCGTGTTGATGGCAGCTACCCGTTGGTTCGCTTAGAGTTTACTGGCGCAACCGTCGATGCACCGTTAATGTCGCAAATTTCTCGTAAATACAATATTGATGTGAGTATTTTGAGTTCCGACCTTGATTACGCTGGTGGCGTGAAATTCGGCATGATGGTCGCAGAGCTATTTGGTAACGAAGAAGATGACAACGCAGCTCTTGAATACCTGCGTAAGCACAACGTAAAAGTAGAGGTACTTGGTTATGTCCTTTAATACGATTTCTGAATGGCTGAGCTTAAACAGCAAACTACTTTTAGGTGCAACGTGGGAAACGCTTTACATGGTTGCGGTTGCCGGATTAGTCGGCTTTGCTGTGGGTATTCCATTAGGCGTAATCCTCCATATTACTAAGAAAGGCGGCCTACTTGAAAACACCAAACTAAATAGCGGCTTAGGCGCTATCGTTAACATTGGTCGTTCTGTGCCATTCCTCGTACTGATGGTTGCGATTATTCCAGTGACAAAAATGCTAGTTGGAACCTTTATCGGTACAACCGCAGCAATCGTCCCACTGACTATTGGCGCCATTCCTTTTGTCGCTCGTCTTATTGAAGGTGCTTTATTAGAAGTACCGACAGGCTTGGTGGAAGCAGCGCAGTCAATGGGGGCGACACCAACACAGATCATCACAAAAGTTCTACTACCAGAAGCAATGCCGACTATTGTTAACTCAGTAACGATTACCTTGGTCACTCTCGTTAGCTACTCAGCTATGGCGGGTACGGTAGGCGGCGGCGGCCTAGGTGACGTAGCCATTCGTTACGGTTTCCACCGCTACGATGTAACTATCATGGCCGTGACTGTCGTGATGTTGATTGTTCTAGTACAGATTATTCAGTCTATCGGTGACGCAGTGGTGCGCCGTGTAGACCACAGATAAGTATCAAAAATACAAATTATAAGGAGATAAAGATGAAATTTAGCCTTAAAGGTCTTTTGACTGTAGCAACGGCTGCCTCTGCTCTTGCTCTAGCGGGTTGTGGCGACAAAGAAGTAGACGTAAACAAAGTAAAAGTTGGCGTTATTGCTGGTGCTGAAGCACAAGTAGCCGAAGTTGCCGCTAAAGTAGCAAAAGAGAAATACAACCTAGACGTTGAGCTAGTAACATTTACCGATTACGTAACACCAAACGCCGCTCTGGATGATGGTTCAGTAGACGCGAATGCGTTCCAACACAAACCATACCTAGATCAACAAGTGAAAGACCGCGGCTACAAACTGGCTATCGCGGGTAACTCATTCGTTTACCCTATTGCTGGTTACTCAAAGCAAGTAAAATCAATTGATGAAATTCAAGATGGCGCACGCATCGCAGTACCAAACGACCCAACTAACCTAGGTCGCTCACTACTGCTTCTTGAGCAACAAGGTTTGATTACGCTACGTGATGGCGTTGGTCTACTCGCTACAGTACGTGACATCGTAGGCAACCCTAAAAATATCGAAATCATTGAACTAGAAGCCCCACAGCTTCCGCGTTCACTGGATGACGTAACGCTATCTATCATCAACACCACTTACGCAAGCTCTATCGACCTATCGCCAGAGCGTGACGGCGTGTTCGTTGAAGATAAAGACTCACCATACGTAAACCTAATTGTCGCTCGCGAAGAAAATGTTAATGCGCAAAACGTACAAAACTTCGTAAAAGCTTACCAAACGGAAGAAGTTTACGAAGCGGCAAAAGAGCTGTTCAAAGGTGGTGTTGTGAAAGGTTGGTAATCCCACTTTTCAAAACATGACCGAAAACAACGTTCCAAACGTAAACGTTCTAAACCTAAAAGGGCTGATGTAAAAACATCAGCCCTTTCTATTTGTCTATCTACCCATTTAAGTAGCTTCAATTCGCTACTTAAGGTGATCCCAAGAGATATTCGACACGATTCGGCAGTCATCACACTTAAAATGAAATATGTCATGTAGTGGCTCATCGAGTAGCCACTCGCCATCGCATTTTGGACACTTGCGCGCTTTCTCGCTCTCCAGCGACTGACCACCGACACGATACTGGTAATAGTACGTAGGGATCTTCGTGATGTATTCGATACGGCCACGTAAGTCCCAACCTCGGCGAAACAGCACACTATCCACATCGCAAATTTCGTGCAGCGCCGCATGTTCCGCTCGGCAGCCCCCTGCCATTTGGATTTCATCACACGCTTGCCACTCAGTCTGCCACTTAATGACGGCTTTATGGTCTCCATTAAGTGTTGGCTCATTACGATACAAAGGAATTGGCAACAGGGTTTCACCACTTCGCAAAGGCGAACACGTATGAACATAAGTCGTGTACAACACTTGCCAGCTAGGTGTCTCTTCTTCGGCTGCTTGTTCTGAATTCAAATCACGCCCCAGCATACGCATTTTCGGAGCAAGCAAAGACGCATCCGACAAACGGTTCATGCACACTTTGACGAAATCTGAGTGATAACGTGGATGTAAGCTGTCTTGTTCTGGGCAAACAACACGAACGAAAAATTCACCTTCTCCCATCACTATCGGGAATTCACGACCTAATACTTGGCCGTTGTAACGCAGAGCATCCATCAAGCCATTAATGGCTTTGTCTACCGCGCTGACGGTGGTGTTATCAAAACACTCAAACTGCAACTCAACAACATACATACTTAGACGGCAGCCTCTAACTTATTCAAGAACTCAACCAATGAATCTGCCAATACATCACGTTTAGAGGTGCCCAAACGCTCTAGAATCACATTGCCAGTTAGGTTACAAATAGAAATCACATCCATTTCCTCATCTGTCGCTGCGATAAATACCGTTGGTTTAAGTTTCAAGCGGCGCTGCGTCACCAAATGACCAAGAATATTTTCTTGTAGGCGCACGAAATCGTCATCGCTCCACACTTGCAGCAGCGTCAACGAATTACCTTGCCAAGTTGCCTCCATATCGGCGCAGTATTGAGAACCATAAAAGGCTTTAACATCATCTTGCAGTGACAACTCAATCGCATTTTCCACATTGGTGAAATCGGCCATTTCATCACGTGCGACCGCTTTCCAAAGCACCTTTCCATCACGCTTCTCTTCGACACAAGGAGAAACAAGCTCTGCAAGCTCTTCACTGCTTGGCAACTCATTGTGCTTAGCTTGCCAAGCTTGTTGGTAGCGCAGGCTGAACTCTTGTAGCGCCTGAGTAACGTTTTGGGTCATGAAGATCTCCTCATTCCTTATTTATCAGATAGCCGTACTTGCCGGATGGCAATTGACCAGCGGATTCAGTAAAATTCTCGCCATTCTAATCGAAAACGACCACAAAGTATGAGCAAATATTCTGACGCTAAAGAGCTTGCTGGCCTAACACTAGGTAAAACGACCGAGTATGCGAACCAGTATGACCCAAGCTTGCTGCAACCAGTCCCTCGCAGCCTGAACCGAGATGACCTTCAGTTAGGCGATACTCTGCCTTTCATGGGGCACGACATTTGGACGCTGTATGAACTGTCTTGGTTAAATAGTAAAGGTTTACCACAAGTGGCCGTTGGCGAAGTATACATTCCAGCCACCAGCGCAAACTTGATTGAATCGAAGTCTTTCAAACTGTACTTAAACAGCTATAACCAAACCCGCTTTGCAAGCTGGGAAGAAGTGACTGAGCGTTTAACACAAGACCTGTCTGAATGCGCAGGTGAAAAGGTGCTGGTTGAGGTGAATCCAGTGACCCACTATACCAATCAACCTATCGTAACAATGGACGGTGAATGTATAGATGACCAAGACATTGACATCACCAGTTACGATTTTGATGCCGATTTGCTTGGAGGTGCGGCAGGTGAAGCACAAGTTGAAGAGGTGCTACATAGCCACCTATTGAAATCAAACTGTTTGATCACTAACCAACCCGACTGGGGCAGTGTAGAAATTCGCTACCAAGGCGCAAAAATAGATCGTGAGAAGCTGTTACGTTACTTAGTGTCTTTCCGCGAGCACAATGAGTTCCACGAGCAGTGTGTAGAGCGTATTTTTACGGATCTAATGAAATACTGCCAACCAAGCAAACTGACCGTATTTGCCCGCTATACGCGCCGTGGAGGCTTGGATATCAACCCTTACCGCTCAACGGAACAAGATAAGCCAGCTCACAATCACCGTATGGCTCGTCAGTAAACGCATAGGCAACAGAAATAAGTTCGGCAATCTAAAGGGTTGCCGGACGTTTTTATTGTCCAAGCATGTTACTATATCAAATGGCTTCAACCCGCATTTAAACGGCTAACTGAGGCTTTTCGCCGTTATCGCCATATCTAAAAACAGTTCGAGGGAACGAAAGGATGTTTTGGGACAGTTCGCGTCTATTCAAATTGATTGGCTTTCTTTGCTTGCTGTTTGTACAGCCACTTCATGCAACCATTTTATCGTCCGCGTTACTCAACGAAGCACAACAATTGGCGGAAATAGAGCCATCACAAGCAAAACAAGCGGCAACCAACTATTTGTCACAGCGTGAACTAACAGAACGCAAAGAAAGTGACAGCCCTTCAGCCATGTCTCGCGACGAAACAGATCGTAGCGTTCGCACACCAAGCAGCACCATCGAAGCGCACAAGATTATCGCTCAGGCAGATTACGCCATGGGTAATGTTCGTTCGGCTATCGAGCACCTAAATAAAGCGGAACGCTTAGCGCAAGAATATCAATTGCCGTACATGGACTTAGATCTCCAGCTGATGCGCAACCAAATGATTTGGATGTACGACGAAAACTACTCAAAAGCGGAAGATACGCTTAACCAAATTGAACAACAGCTCGATGAAGCCGATGCCGTATTACAACGCACCGACAGTGTTCGCTACCGACTAGTGATGCAAAGAGCACTCCTCGCTTCACATAGTGGCGATATCATTAAAGCGGAAAACTTGTACTCTGAAGCAAAGACCATGCTTGACGATAGCCGCTCTGAGTTAGCCTTGATCGACTACTACACAGCCGTCGGCGAGTTTTACCTCAATAGCAAGAAATACAATTTGGCTTTGTCAGAACTGCTATACGGTTATTGGCAATCTATTGAAAGTAACAGTGGTGCAAGATTAGCAAAAGTGAATCGCCTTTTGGCTAGGCTCTTCCAGGAGCGACGAGTGTACGACAAAGCGATCGAATACTTATCTCAAGCCGCAGATTTTTATGACTCTTACCCTAGCTCTCCGATCCTAGCGGACGTCCTAGAGCAAATGGGCGACATCTACTTTTATCAGGGTAAGTTTAACCTTGCATTAGTGCATTACTTCAACGTACTTGACCATGAAAGTACCAGTAAGAACATCAATAGAATCATTAAAATTCGCTTAAGCTTGGCGGCTACCTACCTACAACTCTATAACTACGCGCTAGCAGAGCAGTACTTAGACCGCTCTAAAGAGCTTTTAGAATACACTAATATTCCTAAGCTTGAAGCAAAGGCTGCCCTGCTTCAGTCAGGTCTGGCTTATCATCAAAATGACAGTAAAGACGTCATTACTAATGCAAAGCTGGCGTTAGCGCTTGCTGAAAAGTCACCTGAAAATAACAACTTCATTAAGCAGCAATCATACCGTTTACTTGGGTTAGGTTACGAGCAGGCAGGCGAATACAAACTTTCTCTGCAAGCTTATAAAAAATACACCAACCTCGTTCGTCTAGAACAAAAGCAGCTTAACCAAATCAGTGAAGATGCGTTCCGTCAGCAAAAAGAATTTGCCGAACAAACCATCCATTACATCGGTCAATCAGAACGCTTAGAGCAAGTGGAAAGAGAGCATCGTAAATTCCAAAAAATCTCATTTGCATTGTTTATTACTGTATTGGTCATGTTTTTGTTCATTATGCGCCGCGGTGTCATTATGCAGCGCCAAGCAAGTGAAATCGAAAAACTGCGTAACGACCTCTTCACCCACTCTCGCTCTCGTTTACGTAACTTGCGTATGCTGAACGTTAAGCTGTCTCGCTCATTGAAAAAGTCGAGCGAAACTTTCGAGCAATGGCAAATGGGTGAATTGATCCACGAACCACTTAATGATCGCCTACGCTTTGTTATGATCGATTTGCCATTCTTACGAAGCATGTACGTCCATAACGGCTATAAGGCAGGTCTAGAACTAGAACGTGCATTTGGCGACTTCCTTGCGGAAAAAATAGAAAAACCGTCGCGTCTTTATCATTTCTCAGATGCGAACTTACTCTACATAGAACCGAACGCTGACCGTGATGCTTCTGCCGAAGTCATGTTCGAAAAATTCCAGACTTGGGTGGATGAGTTCGCACAGCAGCACAACGTCAATCGTATTATTCGTATGGGCATCAGCGATTATCCGTTCTTACCCCGAGCCTACACTGCAATTAACGATGAGGAATTACTCGATCTGTTATTGCTTGCTACTCACATCGCACGAGAAGTCAGCTTGAAGGATAAGCAAAGCCACTGGGTGTTCTTAAAAGCCATCGATAATGCGCCTGCTGCTAGCTTTGCAACAGGTAACATAAGAACTGCTTGTCAACATGCCATTAGCCAAGGCCTGATCAAGATCCATTCGTCCTACAAGAATGAGGACGACATCAAGAAAATATTAAAAAATGGATAATTAAACGCCTGTTGAACGTAATAACTAATGACGCTATAAAGTTTTTTGTTATTATCAGATAATTGTCAGTAGTACATGGACTTAACCGTAGTCACTTCATGGGAATCTTGGAATCCGATATTCAGTCGCAGCTGCATCAGCTGAGTTGTCAACTTGACCAACTCAGACTGACTCATCGTGATACTTCACTCAAATTCAAACGTGAACAACAAGTTCTTAAACGCGTTGTGGCATCATTGTCTTCAGCTTGCCAGGGTTCGAATACTCAGGTATCCAACTACCTATTTGAAATCCAACAAGAGCTGCAACATCAAAAAGATATCAGCACTCTTATCCCGCGTTTAGCGGTATTAGAGAGGATGCTCAAACAGCAGTCGAAGACGATGGATAAACAGAACGGTTACCTTAACGAACAAATCAAGCACAGTGGTGAAACACTGCAACGTGTCACGGGCTTACCTGCGCAGTTAAAACGTGAACTACGGAACCTGATGAGTTTCTCTGAAGTTCACGCCAGCAATAAAGCTGATCAAGCCACTAAGCTACTGAGTATTTACGAACGCGCTCTGAAAATCATCACGTCTAATTCACGTCTACATCTTAGTGAATTTGAAAACAATCCCGACAGATCTCAGCTTGAGTGCTTAGCCAGCGACCTCCAACATACTATTACAGAGCTGGATTTCGAGGGAGAATCAGGCGATAGATTGCTGGATATTCGCGCTAAGTTGCTCCTTGGCGTGAGTGCCGAGTCTCTCATTGAGCTTACGCTCTCAACGCTGAAATTGGTTGTCGAAGCAACAAAGTTCGAGCGCGAGGCGTCTAGCCAATTCCTTGATCAGCTGAACACTTCTCTCGCAAGTAACCTAAAAACCGTTCATCAGAACGTCGACCAGCATCATACCTACTTTGAACACCGCCAAGAGCTCAACACAGAAATGAACAGCTTGGTTGAATTAAGCCAAAAGTCACTTAATCAAGCTCAAGATATCGCGGTTGTGAAAAAAGAAATCACGCCTCTTCTCGAAAAAATGGCGTCGCTGACAGAGCGACTGAAAATGACGGAAGAGCGAGAGCAAGCGCTGCAAGAACGGTTAAGTTACAGTAAGAACCAACTCGAAGCGGTATTTGAAACTACGCAAGATTATCGTCGACGCTTAGATGACCAAGCTCAGCGTATGTTGCTCGACCCGCTGACTAAAGTTTATAACCGCACTGCATTTAACGATCGACTAGAGCTAGAGTATCGCCGTTGGATTCGCTCTCAGCAAAACCTTCGTGTTGTGCTGTTTGATGTAGACAATTTCAAAGCGGTGAATGATAGCTATGGTTATACGGCTGGCGATAAAGCGCTGAAGATTATCGCTCGTACTATTAACAAGCGCGTATCAGAAACGGAAACAGTGGCTCGCTTTGGTGGCGAGGAGTTCATTCTACTCGTCCCGGAACAATCTGAAGAATACACACTGGATCTGATTAAGCATATCCAGCGTGATATTAGCCAATTACCCTTTAAGTTCCGTGAGCAAAATATCATGATTACCTTAGCTGCTGTATCGACGTCTTTCAAAGAGTCCGATACGCCAGAGTATGTGCTCGATCGTCTTGGCAAGATGCTTGCGGACGCTAAAAAACGTGGAACAAACCAGCTTAACTGGAGCTAAGATTCGTACAAAAAGCGAGCAAACAAACCAAGTTTGGTGCAATCTGCGCTTTATAACCACCCATTTTCAACGAGTTATCACATTTCTTCCCTTTTAGTCTGCTAAGCTGTAAAAACCCAAGTCACTTCAAGATGATGTATTTATAAAAGGCAAATGTATCATCTTGAGGTTGCTTGGGAGTTGATAACCATAAAACCAAATCGGCCAACTACCTTTCATCAAACCATACGTATAACACCAAAAAGGTAAGTTGGTACTTTCCCTCAAATTAATGCAACACAAGGAGGCGTTATGATTACCCATATAAGCCCCGCTGGTAGCATGGACTTGCTATCTCAACTAGAAGTAGAGCGCTTAAAGAACACAGCCTCGAGTGAACTTTATCAGCTGTACCGTAATTGCACATTAGCGGTGTTGAACTCCGGTAGCCATACCGATAACTCGAAAGAACTGCTCGATAAATACCAATCGTTTGATGTCAACGTCGTGCGTCGTGAGCGTGGTATTAAGCTTGAGCTGACTAATCCGCCAGAGCACGCTTTTGTTGACGGCGAAATAATTAAAGGTATCCAAGAGCATCTGTTCTCCGTATTGCGTGATATCGTTTACGTAAACATGCATTTGGCAGACGCCCAACGGCTCAACCTTACTAACCCAATTCACATTACGAACCTCGTGTTCGGCATTCTTCGTAATGCCAGAGCATTAACTCCAGGTATCGCACCGAATCTTGTCGTATGTTGGGGTGGTCACTCTATCAATGGAGTGGAGTATCAGTACACACGTGAAGTGGGTAACGAACTGGGCCTGCGTGAACTTAACATCTGTACAGGTTGCGGCCCTGGCGCAATGGAAGGGCCGATGAAAGGTGCAGCAATTGGGCACGCAAAGCAACGTTATACTCAGCAACGTTATCTTGGTTTAACCGAACCCTCGATTATTGCGGCCGAGCCACCAAACCCAATAGTAAATGAACTGGTCATCATGCCCGACATCGAAAAGCGCTTGGAAGCTTTCGTCCGTATGGCTCATGGTATCGTTATTTTCCCAGGAGGCCCGGGCACAGCGGAAGAGCTACTGTACATTCTTGGCATCATGATGCACCCGGATAACGCCGATCAACCAATGCCTATCGTATTAACAGGACCAAAAGAGAGTGAAGAGTACTTCCGCTCTATTGATGAGTTCATTCGCGACACACTTGGTGAGGAAGGGCAAAAGCACTACGAGATCATCATTGACGACCCGGCAGAAGTCGCTCGTATTATGAAACGCTCCATGGACTCGGTACGCCTTCACCGAAAAGAGAAAGGCGATGCGTACAGCTTTAACTGGTCATTGAAAATTGAGCCAAACTTCCAACTGCCATTCGAGCCTACTCATGAGTCGATGGAACAATTGGATTTAAGCCTAGATCAAGAACCGCAAGTTTTAGCGGCCAACTTGCGTCAAGCCTTCTCTGGCATAGTGGCAGGTAACGTAAAGGCTGAAGGCATTCGAGAAATAGAACGTAGAGGGCCTTTCACCATTCATGGCGACGCAGTCCTCATGAAAAAACTCGATAAGTTGCTAAAAGACTTTGTCGAACAGCACCGAATGAAATTACCTGGCGGTTCAGACTACGAACCGTGTTATCGAATCGCTCACCCGGAAATTGGTGGTCGATAGTCAGGCTAGCATTCGTTACACTAGGGGCATTACGCCCCTTTTTTATTGCTAAGTCATTATGTCTATTCATCTTGTTATCATTGATGCCCTAAACCTGATCCGCCGAGTGCACTCAGCACAACCAGATCCAACCGACATAGCAAGAACCATAACCACAACGCAAAGAACCCTCACTCGCATTCTGTCAGAGGCCAACCCGACACACATCATCGCAGTTTTTGATCACCACGAACAAGATAGAGGTTGGCGCGCTGAAATTCTCCCTGACTATAAGCAAAACCGAAAACCAATGCCTCTGCCACTACTGCAAGGGTTAGATGCGATTCAACAAGCGTGGTGGGAGCAAGGTATTGATTCATTGCTGTCTGAAGGCGATGAAGCAGATGATTTGGTTGCTACACTCGCAACGAAAGTGGCCAGCCATGGTGAAAAAGTCACCATCGTTTCGACTGACAAAGGTTACTGCCAGCTACTTTCCCCTACCCTACAAATCCGTGATTATTTCCAACATCGTTGGTTAGATGAACCATTTATCGAAAAAGAGTTCGGCGTAAAACCAAGTCAACTAGCGGATTACTGGGGATTGACAGGGATAAGCTCTAGCCAGGTTCCGGGCGTACCTGGAATTGGCCCGAAAGCAGCGAAAGAGATTCTCACTCAGTTTGAGAGTATTGAAGCTGCCTACGCTAGTGAAGATCTCGTACCGAAATACCGTAAAAAATTGGATGAGCACATTGAGTCTGCTCGTTTATGTAAACGCGTCGCCGCTTTAAAGTGCGATATAGAACTAGGCTTTAACTTGCAAGATATTCGCTTTTTAGGGCCAAACAAAGCGGAGTAGTGCCCGATGGTAGTTTCACACCATGAAACCCTCAGATATTAAAAAAGCGCCATTTGAAGGCGCTTTTTCTATTCTAATCACTATCCCTAAAAGACTCAGGGAATAAAGTTAGTAAGGTGAAATATTCGACAGACATTGGATATGAATCGTGATCTCTTCACGATCATGATACAAATGTTTAGCTTGTAGCTTGAACTTTACCTTATTATCAATGAGGAACTGCTTCAGATTTTCAAGGTCTTGCAGCACTTCGTCATAACGCCCTTTCATTGGCAGCTTAAGGTTAAAGATGGCCTCTTTTGCCCAACCTTTTAACAGCCACTGTCCCATCAGGTGAGCAACACGAGCTGGCTTTTCCACCATGTCACAAACAATCCATGTTACGTTCTTGCGGTCTGGTTCGAACTTAAAGCCATCCACCATATGGTGTTTGATCTGGCCAGTTTCCATCAAACTGTCTGCCATCATGCCGTTATCAACGCAGTGAACGAACATTGAGCGCTTCACTAATTGGTACGTCCAACCGCCTGGACATGCACCTAAATCCACACCCCACATACCTGGTGCCAAACGCTCATCCCACTCTTCACGTGGAATAAAGACATGAAATGCTTCTTCCAGTTTAAGTGTTGAACGACTTGGAGCGTCTGCTGGGAATTTAAGGCGAGGGATACCCATGAAGAACTGTGAGTTGTTGTCAGTGTAAGAGTAACCAACGTAACAGTGGCCAGGCTCAACAAAGCAAATGTGCAGTACTGGTTTTTTCGCGTTATCTTTGTTCAGCATTAAGCCTTTGCCGCGCAACGCTTGACGCATTGGGACGGTAAACTTACGGCAGAATTTCAGTAGCTCTTTCGCTTCATTTGTATCTGGCGTTTCAATTCTCAAATCACCACAACGAGGGAATGCTTCAATGTCTGCTAGTTCATTCAAAATTGGACTAATGCGGTCATCACTTGGCAACGATTGAAACTCAGCTGCTACCGCAAACATTTGTCGAGCAAAAATTAAAGACTTAAAGTCTAAACCTCTCGCAAGTTTGTCGGCATCTCCATCTTGGTAACACTCGAAGACAACATAACCTGAGTTTCTCTTCACACGAGGGAAGCCATACACTTCCAACTGTGTCGCTTTGTCCTGAATTTCACCAGCACACTCTTTCTCAAAGCCAGAACGGCAATAGAGCATTAGTTGTTTCACTTGGAGACCTCTTTGATATTGAACGCAGCAAAAAAGAACAGACACCAACCAATCATGAACAGTAATCCTCCCACAGGAGTAATTGGCCCAAACCACTTAATGCCCGTCAGCGCCAGCGCGTAAAGACTGCCGCTAAAACAAAAGATGCCGATAATAAAGCAAATCGCCGCAATGAAAAAATATTTTTGTGCTTTTTGTCCCAAATGGAGCAGAAGCAGAATGGCACAAAACACAATCGCCAACGTGTGAATAAATTGATACAGAACTCCGGTCTCAAATACACCGAGCAAATAAGGGGCCAGTGTCGCTTTTAGCCCATGAGCAGCAAATGCTCCAAGAGCGACCGAAATCAGCCCAGACAGAGCAGAGAATGAGAGTAACCACTTACTTTTCACTGTACACCTCTTTTATAAACGCCGCTAACTGCTCTATCGCGAGTGCAATGTTACCCACTTCAGTATGACCTGAGATCTTGCGCGGTTTGAAGCTGTGGTCACCATCAGGTAAAAAGCTCACCGTTACTTGTGACGAAAGGACGAAATCATCGAATTCCTCACGCTTACCAAAGGTGTCTCGTTCCCCTTGCAGAATCAGCGTAGGTTTCTCAATGGTTGCTAAGTGCTCGCCTTTGTATTTCTCTGGCTTTCCTGGCGGGTGAAATGGAAACCCTAAACAGGCAATGCCCGCCACCAGCTCATTTTCAGCCAACAAGCTCGACATACGACCGCCCATTGACTTACCACCAATAACCACGGGAGAAGAAGTAAAGTGAGCGATCACTTCGCTGTATGCTTCGAGCAACTTTGGCGCGCGATCGGGCGGACGCTTTTTGCCATCTTCCGAACGTTTCACCATGTAAGGGAAATTAAAACGCACTACACGAATACCTTGCTCCACTAATCCTTTGGCGACAGCTGTCATGAAGTCATGCTCCATCCCCGCACCTGCGCCGTGAGCAAAAATAAACAGCGGTCCGTTTTCAGACCCCTCAGCTATCCAGTGATTCATCCAATACTTCCTCTTGTTCTTTTCTCGCGGTTGCTAACATCCAGTCTCTAAACGTTGCGATTCGGCCCATATCTGCCTGCTGTTCATGACACACCACATAGAATGCATTCTTAGATATCAACACCTCGTCGAATGGTGCAATGAGTCGTCCGGCTTCCATTTCAGGTTTGGCGAGTACGTTGTTACCGAGCGCGACCCCCTGACCGTGCGCAGCAGCCTGTAGCACCATCGTTGAGTGACTAAAAATAGGACCGTGGTTTACGTTGATGCCTTCAATGTTGTAATGACGAGCAAACTGCTTCCAGTCTTTACGCGAAGTATCGTGTAACAAAGTATGTAATTTGAGGTCACTTAAAGATTCTAATGGTTTGTTACCCAAAAGTAATGAAGGTGAACAAAGTGGGATCAAAAACTCTTGGTACAATTTATCTGCTCGCAAACCTGGCCAGTTCCCACGGCCATAGTAGATCGCCACATCAACATCATCAGTCAGTGAGCCTTCATCCATATCTACGGCTTTAATACGTACATCGATATCGGGCTCTTGAGCATTAAAATCGGCCAAACGAGGTACAAGCCATTGGATAGCAAAACTCGGCGGTAGGCTAATCGTCAATGCCCCTTTTTCGCTACGTTCCAACACCTTATCTGTCGCTTCCGCAATCGAGGTGAAAATATCTTTGATATCGAGAAAGTAACTTTGGCCTTCTTCTGTTAACAACAAAGAACGATTACGTCGACGGAAGAGCTTCAATGATAAGAACTCTTCAAGCGCTTTAATCTGGTGACTGACCGCGGCTTGAGTAACAAATAACTCTTCTGCTGCTCGTGTAAAACTGAGATGACGAGCAGCCGCTTCGAAGACTCGAAGCGAATTTAATGGAGGCAATCTGCGAGACATATGGGACCTCTAATAGGATTAGTTTTTTTAATCTGAAACATTATAAAATGTCCGTTGTCGAACAGCCAGATAAATTCTATATTTCACCCCGCAACACGGGCCTGAACGGCTTGATTTCTTTGGAAATCAATTGGCTTCGTTGTTGCGATGTTGTGTTTGCAAACTCGTATTTCGAGTTAGGTAGATTTCTACCATAATGTTTTGTCCACACTCCCTGTGACAAAACATATACTTCCTGTATTTATTTTTGACCTGTCTGTCAAATTTGTTACACCGCCTAAATTAGGCGGTGTTTTTTTATCTATCAAAAATCTCATCCGCATATCTGGCAGCAATATCACTTTATTACTCTTCTTTCGGATTAATTATCGTTATATCAACACAAAGTGTATGGCTTTGCGATGAGCCTCAACATTATGCTAAGTAATGGTTGTCTGTAACGCGATCAAAAACAAAAAAGGCGCAAATTGATGTCTCAATTTGCGCCTTTTAACGTATTTTAACAGTCAGCTATGGACGGTAAACTTTTACGTTGCTGAAGCCTTGCTCTTGCAAGTAAAGCGCTTGCAGACGGCTCATCACACCGCGGTCACAGTAAAGTAGGTATGTCTTAGACTGGTCTAAGTCACCAAACTGTGTACCCAGCTTGTAGAAAGGGATATGTTTCACATCCACACCTTCGATTTCAAGTGGGTTATCGTCTTCCTCTTCAGGACTACGAATATCTAGCACAACCGCGTGCTCTTCTACCGCTTGAACTTGCTCTACTTCTGGTGCGGCTTGCTCAGACTCTTTCGCGATATCACGAATGTCCATCATGCGAGCTTCTTGAACCACTTGCTCAAGGATACTAAAGTCGAATTTCTCTTCTTCAGCTTCTAGCTTGCCTTTCACCGCTTTCACGGTTGGCTTCTTAGAGATAACACCACAGTATTCTGGCATTGTCTTTGCGAAATCTTCTGTGCCGATTTCACGTGCTAGATTGATGATGTCTTCTTTATCCCAGTTGATAAGCGGACGCAGAATCAGCGTGTCTGTTACGTTATCGATGTGGCGTAGATTGGTTAGCGTTTGGCTCGATACTTGACCTAGCGCTTCACCTGTTACCAATGCTTCGATCTTCATCTTCTGGGCGATCATGCCTGCTGCACGCATAAACATACGCTTCAAGATCACGCCCATTTGGCCGTCATCGACTTTCTCTAGGATTTCCGCAACCACAGGCTCGAAATCAACTGAGATAAAACGTACTTTTGCTGAAGAACCGTATTTGTTCCATAGGTAGTGAGAAACCTGCTTAACGCCGATTTCGTGTGCTGGACCACCTAAGTTAAAGAAGCAGTAATGTACTTTTGAACCACGCTTGATATGAAGATAGCTTGAAACACCAGAATCGAAACCACCCGAGATCAGGCTTAACACGTCTTCTTGCGTACCCAGTGGGAAACCACCTAGGCCTTTATGACGAGACAATACTTGGTTTAGCTTGTCGTTCGAGACTTCTACCTTGATCGTCACGTCTGGGTTTCGTAGCTTAACACTAGCGCTTTCAATCGCTTGATTTAAACCACCGCCTACATAACGCTCTAGTTCAATAGAGGTAAAGTCATGCTTGCCACGACGCTTCGCACGTACAACAAAGGTTTTATTTTCGAGTGCAGCACGGTTGAGTTCTAGCACTTGCTCGAAGATATCGTGCAAGTCTTTAAATTCAGTTTGCTTCACTTCCAGTACGTGGTGAATGCCTGGTGTATGAGTCAAAACCTCAAGAACTTCAGCGTGGAATTCGTTACTCTCAGAGGTCACTTCAATGTGATCACGACGGTTAAATACCGCGACAGACTCCGTGCGGCTCTTAATGATGTTACGAATGTTGCACTCTAAAATCTTTGTGAAGCGCTTACGCACAGATTCACTTTTTACAAAAATTTCTGGATGGGGCTTTACAATAAATTTCATAGTCTAATTCGCAGGTTAGTTTCGCAATCAACAAAGAGTGACACTCAACTTCAATACTTCATACGCAGTAAAACCGCGTTTCAGTCACAAAAAGTAGTCTGAGCTCACTTTTAAGGCGCAAGATTATACACCCAAGCGGATTGGAAAAACAAAAAAAGCGAGCAATCTGCTCGCTTTCTTACCTCTTTACTGACTTAAAACTAAAGCCTAGTTATTGAATTACTGGCACTTCTTCACTGTAGAGAGGCTCGCCTTGCATAATGCTGATTTCAACCCGTCGGTTAAGCGCACGATTTTCATCAGAATCATTCGGTAACAAGGGCTCCGTATCCGCCATACCCCGCACTCTCAAACGTTGATGAGAGAAGCCTCTCACTTTCTCCATCTCTTGCGCGACTGATACTGCACGCTGAGAAGAGAGATCCCAGTTAGAACGATAAAGTTCCGAGTCTAGCGGTCGATTGTCTGTATGGCCAGATACTCGAACAATGCCTGGCACGTCTTTTACTAGCTCTGCAATCTGACGAACTAAAGGACGAAACTTAGGCTGCAAGAAAGCCGAACCTTCTGGGAATGCACCTTTTTCACGCATACGTATAACAATCTGCTGACCGAGATTTTCAACTTCAATGGCGCCTTGTTCAATCTCTCGTTCTAAGGCTTTCTTGATGCTTTCCATCAAGGTTTCCATCTCTTGCGACATCTCTTTAGATTGCTGTTGTTGCATGTCCGCTTCGGCAGACTCATTGTTTTGAGTTGACGTTTCTGCCGATTGCCCACCCGTTAACTTGCCTTCATCACGTTTTGTGCCACCAGCTCGATCAGACTCCCCTTCATGAAATTCGAGCGTCTGCTGAGTGATGTCCATGGTTTGCTGCATGATGACATCAATCGGAGTTGGTTCCGGCCGACCCGGTCGAAACTCTTGGGCAATAATGCTAGTACCTTTGGGAATGTCTTTCACTTCAAGCTGATTTTGCACACCGAAAGCAAATTTCATTGATCCTGCAATTTGTTTGAACTTCAGTACATCCATCTCAGAAAACGAGAGCAGAAGAACAAAGAAACACATCAGTAGCGACATCAAATCTGCGAATGTCCCCATCCATAACGGGAGGCCAGGTGGCGGACAATCGCATTTGTTATCTTCATCATCCATCACGACTCTCCAAGTTACTCGTCAATCTCAAGGGCACGTTTACCTTCATTGAGGTAGTTCTTCAAGTAACTATCGATCACTCGCGGGTTTTGGCCATCTTGAATCGCTAATACGCCATCCATGATCAAACGGCGATTTAGCGTTTCTTGGTCACGACGAAGAGAAAGCTTATCCGCAATAGGGAAAAACACCATATTGGACAGGATCGCGCCATACAATGTGGTCAAGAGTGCAACGGCCATTGCTGGTCCAATCGCTTTTGGATCATCCATGTTTGAAAGCATCGCAACAAGACCAACCAAGGTGCCAATCATTCCCATCGCAGGAGCAACGTCGCCAAAGGCGCGAAATACACCAGTACCTTGCGTATGTCGTTCATCCGTAAGCGCGATGTCTTTTTTGAGTGCCGCTCTCACAACGTCGGCATCATGGCCATCAACCAGTAGATCAATGCCTTTCTGCATGAATGTGTTGTTTATTTCCATCTCTTCAAGAGCAAGAAAACCACCTTTACGCGCCGCATCGGCCATTTCCACAATTTTTGCGATCAGGTCTTCGGGTTCATCCGCTTTAAACATGAAGGCTTTGCCAGCAATCTTTGTCGCACCAAAAAACTGTCCCATTGTGAACTTCATCAACACGACGAATATTGAGCCACCAACGACAATAAGGATCGACGTGACATCGACAAACATGCCGATGCTGCCACCAAGCACCATCGCCATAATGACGAATGCAAAACCACCAATCAAACCTAATAGGGTTGCTAAATCCACAAAGCACTCCTCACGCTATACTCAAATACTGCCATTGGGCGGATTATTACCTGTATCGACAACTCGCGCAGAATTTTTAGAAAAATCTTAGCTAATGGATCACAAATTACACTTAACAACCTCAACCAAAATATGGGGTTTCACCGCTTAGACTCGTTGAACGCTAATTTTGTGACAATTATATAAGGTTAAATTTGACCAAGTTACTAGGCTAAGGTAACTTTCGTGCATCTTACCCGAGGCTTGATTAAGGCAGAAAAAAGATGGCGGTCAAGAAACCAGAAAACATGACCTTTGAAGCAACCATTGAAGAGCTTGATAGCTTGGTTGATCAATTAGAAAATGGCGATCTTGCTCTAGATGATGCCCTGCGTAAGTTTGAACGAGGCATTGCCTTAGCTCGTGCAGGCCAAACTAAATTAAGCGACGCCGAACAGCGCGTGAGCATTCTTCTTAGTGAAGATGATGAAGCACCACTGAGTGACTTCAAACCAGATTCAGAATAACAATCAGTAGTGAGCAATGTGATGCAACAGACATTGACGTCTTTTCAACAAAGAAACAATCAGCAATTGAATTTGTGGCTCGATCAGCTTCCATATCAAGAGCAGCCATTGATTCAAGCAATGAAATACGGCCTTTTGCTAGGTGGGAAACGCGTTCGCCCTTTTCTTGTTTACATCACAGGTCAAATGCTCGGCTGTAAACCTGAAGACTTAGACACCCCCGCCGCTGCTATCGAATGTATACATGCCTACTCACTCATTCATGATGATCTGCCAGCCATGGACGATGATGAACTGCGTCGAGGTCAACCAACTTGTCATATTAAGTTTGATGAAGCAACCGCAATACTGACAGGTGATGCACTACAAACCCTTGCCTTCACTATTATTGCTGATGGTCAATTAAGCCCGGCGGCAGAAGCTCAACGCATCAGCATGATCAAAGCCTTAGCGCATTCCTCTGGTGCCAGCGGCATGTGTGTAGGGCAAGCCTTAGATTTAGGCGCGGAAAATCGCCAAGTTTCTCTTGAAGAAATGGAAGAGATACACCGTAAAAAAACCGGAGCTCTGATTGATTGTGCGGTAAAATTAGGTGCATTAGCTGCTGGTGAGAAAGGTATCGAGGTTCTACCTCACTTGGAGCGCTACTCAAAAGCAATTGGTTTGGCGTTTCAGGTTCAAGACGATATTCTTGATATCATCAGTGACACAGAAACACTGGGTAAGCCTCAAGGTTCCGACCAAGGTCTGAATAAGAGCACTTATCCTTCCCTGCTGGGTTTAGAGGGAGCCATAGAGAAAGCTCACACTCTGTTACAGGAAGCACTTCAAGCATTGGAAGCTATCCCATACAATACTCAGTTACTCGAAGAGTTCGCCCGATATGTCATCGAGCGCAAAAATTAACACTATAAGCGCGCATTTATATGACTCTTGATATTTCAAAGTACCCAACACTGGCGTTAGCAAATACACCGGAAGAATTACGTCTTCTTCCGAAAGAAACATTACCAAATCTGTGTGATGAACTGCGAACGTATCTGCTAAATTCAGTGAGCCAATCTAGCGGACACTTAGCGTCTGGCTTAGGCACCGTAGAGCTAACTGTCGCTCTGCATTATGTTTACAACACCCCTATCGACAAATTGATCTGGGATGTTGGTCATCAGGCTTACCCGCACAAAATCCTCACCGGACGTCGCGATAAAATGCCAACAATTCGCCAAAAGGATGGTCTACACCCTTTCCCTTGGCGTGAAGAAAGTGAATATGACACCTTATCTGTCGGCCACTCTTCGACATCGATTAGTGCAGGTCTTGGCATGGCCATCAGCGCACAAAAAGAAGGTAAAGGTCGCAAAATCGTCAGTGTGATTGGTGATGGCGCAATTACAGCAGGCATGGCATTCGAAGCCATGAACCACGCTGGCGACGTTCATCCTGATATGTTGGTGATTTTGAACGACAACGAAATGTCTATTTCAGAAAACGTCGGCGCCCTGAATAACCACCTTGCAAAAGTACTTTCTGGTAGCTTGTACACTTCTATCCGTGAAGGCGGTAAAAAAGTGTTGTCTGGTGTTCCACCTATTAAAGAGTTAGTTCGCCGTACGGAAGAACACCTAAAAGGCATGGTGGTGCCTGGTACTCTGTTCGAAGAGTTCGGCTTTAATTACATTGGCCCGGTTGATGGGCACGACGTCAATGAACTCGTCAAAACGCTGAAAAATATGCGTGAGCTCAAAGGTCCTCAATTCCTACACATCATGACCAAGAAAGGCAAAGGTTATGAGCCTGCCGAGAAAGATCCTATCGGCTACCATGCAGTGCCGAAGTTCGCACCGGCAAACAATAGCTTACCGAAGAGCAGTGGCGGTAAGCCAACTTACTCAAAGATCTTCGGTGACTTTTTATGTGACATGGCGGCCCAAGATCCTAAGCTAAGGGCAATTACGCCAGCAATGCGCGAAGGATCAGGTATGGTGCGTTTCTCAAAAGAGTACCCAGACCAATACTTTGATGTGGCGATTGCTGAGCAGCACGCAGTGACACTGGCAACAGGCATGGCAATTGCGGGCGATCATCCAATCGTTGCTATCTATTCGACTTTCTTGCAACGTGGTTATGACCAATTGATCCACGACATCGCGATCATGGACTTACCAGTGATGTTTGCGATCGACCGCGCAGGTCTCGTTGGCGCAGATGGTCAAACTCACCAAGGTGCGTTCGATCTAAGCTTTATGCGCTGTATTCCGAACATGGTGATCATGGCGCCAAGCGACGAAAACGAGTGCCGACAAATGCTTTACACTGGCCATAAGCATTCTGGCCCGAGTGCGGTTCGATACCCTCGTGGTAGCGGCATGGGCGTAGAAATCGAAACTGAGTTTACGGCGTTAGAAATCGGTAAAGGGCGCATGGTTCGCCAAGGTGAAAAAGTTGCTATTCTGAACTTTGGTACTTTCTTGGGTAACGCGCTAGAAGCGGCAGAATACCTTAACGCCACTGTTGCTGATATGCGCTTTGTGAAGCCGCTCGATGAAGCATTAATTCGTCAATTAGCCACAGATCATGACGTGCTCGTGACGTTAGAAGAAAATGTTATCGCGGGTGGTGCTGGTGCTGGTGTCGTTGAGTTCATGATGAAAGATAAAATCATTAAACCTGTGTTGAACCTAGGTTTACCAGATGAGTTTATTCATCAGGGAACACAAGATGAACTGCATGAAGAGCTTGGTCTCGATGCAAAAGGAATTGAAAAATCCATCTTGGATTATTTAGCAAAATAGAATGTAAAAAGGGATGCTCATAGCATCCCTTTTTTTACGGTCAACGTTTAATTCATCCAGCCCGCATATTTTGCGACTAGAAACAGGGCAACACCGGCCATAACTCCCGCCACGATATCATCAACCATAATACCCAGCCCACCGTGAACTCGCTTATCTAGCCACCCAATTGGCCAAGGTTTTACCATATCGAAAAAACGAAATAAGATGAAGCCAGTGATCAACCACTTCCATTCAGTGAGTGGAATATTCAGTGCAGGTACAATGCTCATCGTAATCCAAAAGCCTGCAAACTCATCCCATACGATTGAACCATGATCATGTACTTTCATGTCTGCAGAGGTCACTTGGCATATTTGAATGCCGATCACACACGAAATCAGAACAACAATGACATACGCCGTAAATGGTAATTGTGCCAACAACAAAAAGAAAGGCACGGCCGCCAGTGTGCCCATTGTTCCAGGGATAAACGGGGATAATCCACTGCCAAAACCCGTCGCCAATAGATGCCACGGGTTCTTTAATGAAATAAGAGAAAGAGGGTTGGTCATATCCTTAAACCTATACTGCTAGTTTGGTTTCAATCGTCATGCCTGTGAGTTGCTCAATAGTAACAGGCTCTTGGCTAGAGCTTAGCTCAGATCATTTAAAGTGGTCGAAGCCACTTAAGTCCCAATCAAGTGGTTGATTGTTATCATGCAGCTCGAAGGTTCCATTTGGTCGGATTTGACCAATACATGTGACCTTACAGCCAGTATGAGATAAAGCGCTTTGTAACGAGCCTCGATTTTGCTCCGGCACGGTAAAACACAACTCGTATTCTTCGCCACTTGCTAAAGCATACTGCTGCGCGCTGATCTTATCATCTAAAAACTGGACTAATTCTGAAGAGATCGGTAGCTGAGAGACATCAATACTCACCCCAACCTGAGATCGCTGTAAAATGTGCTTAATATCAGAGATTAAACCATCTGAAATATCTATCGCAGAAGAGGCTAAGCCAACAAGAGCTTGTCCAGCAAGCACACGCGGAGAACTAAGGTAATGAGCTCGCTCTAGTGCTTCCGCGCCGGCTCTGCTGCGCAGAGAGTCATCTAGAATCACATCCAAGCCAGCTTTTGCATCGCCAAGGTTTCCCGTTACATATACCCAATCCCCAGGCCTTGCGCCGGATCGCGTGAGCGCTTTGTCTTCAGGTACAAAACCTTGCACCGTGAGTGTCAGACACAATGGACCTTTGGTGGTATCACCGCCTATTAACTGAATACCATAGTAATCAGCCAGTTCGAAAAATGCATCACAGAAAGGAGCAAGCCATTCTTCATCTGGCTCAGGCATCGTTAATGCAAAGCTCACCCATGCAGGCGTTGCGCCCATCGCCGCCAAATCACTGATGTTAGAAGCCAATGCTTTGTGTGCGACCCATGCTGGGTTCGCGTCGGCTAAGAAATGCGTTCCAGCTACCAATGTATCCGTGCTAATCGCAATCTGAACATTAGCTGGCGCTTTGACCAAAGCACAATCATCACCAGCGGCTAGATGGACATCTTTACGTTGGCTCTGACGACCGACGAAGTACTTGTCTATCAGATTAAATTCACCAGACATAATTCACTTACTTTTTGATGTAAAAGCTTTTGATACAAAAAAGGTCAGCATGTGCTGACCTTTTCATTGAAGAAATCGTTATTTCTTACGAATGTGAGGTGCTGCTTTATCAAGTACACCATTCACAAACTTGTGGCTATCTTCTGCTGCGAAAACTTTTGCAAGTTCAATCGCTTCATTGATAACAACTTTGTAAGGAACATCTTCGCGACGAGTCATCTCGTACATAGCAAGGCGAAGAAGAGCAAGTTCCATCATATCTAAATCCTGCATAGGACGAGAGATGTATGGACGAATTTTGCTATCTAGCTCAGCGTGGCTAAGTACAACACCGCTTAATAGTTCACGGAAGTAAGCTACGTCTGTCTCTGGAGCAGCAAGCGCTGGCTCAGATGCATGAAGTTCTTCTTCATCGTATTTGTCGCCAGACAAAAACTGTTCTTCAATCTTGGCAACATTCTCTTTAGTAATTTGCCATGAGTAGATCGCCTGTAGAGCGAATTGACGTGCGTTACGACGTGCGGCTGGTTTCACACTGGCCCCCATTAGGAATCAATTTCAGATAGTACATTAATCATTTCAAGTGCGCTTAGTGCAGCCTCTGCACCTTTATTACCAGCCTTGGTTCCTGCGCGTTCAATCGCTTGATCGATCGTATCAACAGTCAAAACACCAAATGCTACTGGAATGCTGAATTCCATAGACACTTGTGCTAGACCTTTGTTCATCTCACTACAAACATAGTCAAAGTGAGGCGTTCCACCGCGAATAACAGACCCTAGAGAAACAATAGCGTCGAATTTGCCAGTTTTAGCAACACGCTGAGCTACTAGAGGTAGTTCTACGGCACCTGGACAACGCACAACCGTGATGTTGTCTTCGCTTACTTGTCCGTGACGCTTTAGTGTATCGATCGCACCAGAAAGTAGGCTTTCGTTAATAAAACTGTTGAAACGAGAAATAACGATAGCAATTTTTGCATTTGGCGCTGGGAAGCCACCCTCGATCACTTTCATAAGCTTTCCTTTAACTCTATTTATAAGTGAAATATGTTCATCAAGTGAGAATCGCCGGATTCTAGCACAAATTTGTGAGCAATATCTAATGGAAATTGGAGGCAAATCACCGGTTCCTAGCCATTGACGAGTTAAGCACGTCAAAGACTAGGAACTTATTGTTCGGTTGTTACTCGCAGACGTACTCAACAACATTCAGACCAAAACCACCTAACGCGTGGTACTTTTTGTTGGTCGATGACAGAAGGCGCATATCATGTACACCGAGATCCGCAAGAATCTGTGAACCAACGCCAACACGGCGAGACGTGCCTTGTTTTTTAGCAAGCGTTGGGGCTTCACCTTTGTCTTGCGCTTCGAACATCTTCACGCGATGAATAAGTAGATCAGTCGATTCTTCATGGCCAAGAACAACCAACACACCGCCCTCTTCACCAATGCGTTTCATTGCCTTATCTAGTGTCCAACTGCGCTCTGCATTACGATCGCTACGTAGTAAGTCGGTAAAAACGTCTTGAAGATGTACGCGAACCAGTGGCGCTTTTTCTTTCAAATCGCCCTTGCACATTGCGTAGTGCACTTGGTTATCAATGGTGTCTTTGTACGTGACTAACGTGAACTCGCCAAACTCTGTCGGTAACTTGCACTCAGCCACACGTTCAATCGTTGTCTCAGTGTTATTGCGGTACTCAATTAGGTCGGCAATAGTGCCCAATTTAATACCGTGCTTCTCTGCAAAGATCTCTAGATCTGGGCGACGAGCCATCGTGCCGTCGTCATTTAAGATCTCAACAATCACCGATGCTGGCTCTAAACCAGCAAGACGAGCCAAATCACAGCCAGCTTCAGTGTGACCTGCGCGAGTCAGTACACCGCCGTCTTGAGCTGCGAGAGGGAAGATGTGACCAGGCTGCACCAAATCCGCAGCTTTAGCGTTTGGCGCGACTGCTGCTTGAACGGTACGTGCGCGATCTGCGGCTGAAATACCCGTCGTTACCCCTTCTGCTGCCTCAATCGAAACAGTAAAGTTGGTGGTGTATTGCGCATTATTGTCTTGCACCATTGGTGGCAGACCTAGACTTTCGCAACGATCTTTGGTCATGGTTAAACAAATCAGGCCACGGCCATAGGTTGCCATAAAGTTGATGGCTTCCGGCGTAATATGCTCGGCAGCCATGATCAAGTCACCTTCATTCTCGCGGTCTTCATCATCCATTAGGATGACCATTTTGCCTGCGCGAATATCATCAATAATTTCTTGTGGCGTACTGATTGGCATAGTCTGTTATCCCGTTATTCTAAATTTGTTATTGCGACAGCAATGAAAAATTACGTTGCAGTGAATGCTAGTTAGGTCAATAGTTTGAGCTTTGCATTAAGCAAGTCAATGAATCTCGCGGTGTTCTGTGAGTCTGCTCTTTATCGCATGCCTCACGCAGCCACTCCCAAGACTTATGCAAAACCGTTTTGCTGTAAAAAGTCCATCGTGATACGAGACTCGGCCTTATCTTCTTGTTGTCCTTGCAGTAAACGCTCCATATAACGCGCAAGTACATCAACTTCTAAGTTGACTTTGCGCCCCACTTGAAACTGGTCAATCGTAGTTTCTTCACTCGTATGAGGAACGATCGTCAGCTTAAAAGCATTTTTACGTAAGTCGTTGACGGTTAGGCTAATACCATCAACAGTAATCGAGCCTTTCTCTGCAACGTACTTGCTAATTTCCGCAGGCATTGCAACCCAAAACTCTATCGCACGGCCAACTGAATTGCGTTCGACAATTTCACCAACCCCATCGACATGGCCAGAAACGATATGTCCACCCAATCGCGTTGTTGGCAACATGGCTTTTTCTAGATTCACCTTATCGCCTACTTGGTAATCAGCAAACCCAGTTTTCTTCAAGGTTTCTAATGACAGATCAGCACTGTAATAGTGGCTTCCGAAGTCAACTACCGTTAAGCAAACACCATTGGTCGCAATGCTATCGCCTAACTTAACGTCTGACATATCAAGCGTACCCGTTTCAACCGTGACGGTGATGTCTTCGCCCTTCGGCGTAATCGCAGCTAACTTGCCAACTGCTTCTACTATTCCTGTAAACATACTATTTCTTATCTAATTTCATTACGTTTTATGGTGGCGGTGATGCGAATGTCTACCCCAACCATACGAACGTCTGTAATGTTTAAATCTATGACGTCAGCCATAGCGCTTAACCCTAAAGCACCGATAAGCCCCCGACCATCGCTGCCCATGAGTTTTGGCGCAAGGTAAACAATGAGCTCATCTACAAGATTAGCCTTTATCATCGCACTCGCTAGCGTAGCTCCAGCTTCAACCCATAAGTGATTGATGTGGTGCTCATCCGAGATACGTTTTAATGTCGTTGATAAGTCAATTTGGTCAGCGCTGTCCAATAGAGGGATACAGTCTCCATCAGAGCGAATAATAACTCGCTCTCCATCGGTGTGGAACAGCTTGAGCGCACCCGTTAAATGGTTCTGACGGTCTAAGATTACACGTACTGGTTGACGAAGTTCTTCTCGTAAATACTGCGCTTGAACACTGGTAGGTAAGTCATCCCAACGCACATTGAGTGACGCATTATCATCAATCACCGTTTTGCTAGTAGAAAGAATGCCACCACTCATTGCTCGATAACGCTGCACATCTTGGCGGGCCGCTGGGGAGGTGATCCATTGGCTCTGACCATTATTGAGTGCGCTTTGCCCATCCAAACTGGCTGCCATTTTTAATTGAACAAACGGCATGCCTGTACGCATGTACTTTATAAAACCAGGGTTAAGGGCAAGGGCATCTTGCTCTAACAAGCCGATTTGTACTTCAATTCCTGCATCACGTAACATCTGGATGCCGCGACCTGCAACTTTCGGGTTTGGGTCTACCATGGCGCAAACCACACGTGCCACTTTGGCTTTAATCAGCCCTTCGGCACATGGCGGTGTACGGCCGTAATGAGAGCAAGGTTCTAGCGTCACATAAGCGGTTGCACCAACTGCTTTTTCACCCGCCATGCGCATCGCGTGCACTTCGGCATGCGGCTCACCAGCACGATGGTGATAGCCTTCACCGACAATTTCTTCATCATGAACGATGACACACCCTACATTTGGATTAGGGGCGGTGGTATAAATGCCACGTTTCGCTAACTTAATAGCTCGTGACATCATGGCGAAATCTAAATCAGAAAACGCTCTTTCAAGAGTGTGTTGAGTCATGAGCTACTCAGTCTTCTAGGCGGGCAATCTCTTCGCCAAACTCGCGAATATCTTCAAAGCTGCGGTAAACGGAAGCGAAACGAATGTAAGCCACCTTATCGAGCTCTTTGAGCTGGTCCATGACTAAATTACCAATCATTTCACTCGGAACCTCTCGCTCACCCGTCGCACGCAGTTGTGATTTGATCATACTGATCGCTAACTCTATAGAATCGGCACTCACTGGGCGTTTCTCTAAAGCGCGTTGAATACCGCCAACCATTTTATCTTCATCAAATGGTTCACGGTTGCCATTCGATTTGATCACTTTAGGCATCACTAACTCTGCGCTTTCAAACGTAGTGAAACGCTCGCTACACGCCAAGCACTGACGGCGACGTCGAACTTGATGGCCATCAGCCACTAAGCGGGAATCAATAACTTTGGTATCGTTCTCGGAACAAAAAGGACAATGCATATCACCTCCATATCTATACCAAAATAACCTCATGAGCAATCACGGATAACCACGCGTTCATGGTTATACGGACTCTATTAAAGCTATTTGGGTATAACGCTTTCAAACCGAAATAAAAGCTCATGTAGTGTAGCGGAATTGGTATGTTAGACAAAACAAAAAGGGGCGCAAAGGCCCCTTTTTCACTCAAGATCTCGTCGAATGTGTTAACTGCGTGCTAAGTAGTTCGCTTTACCAACCCACTTGTAGCTAGTTAGCTCTTCTAAGCCCATCGGACCGCGTGCATGTAGCTTTTGCGTAGATACTGCGACTTCTGCGCCAAGGCCAAATTGCGCACCGTCTGTAAAGCGCGTTGAAGCATTCACATAAACCGCCGCCGAACCGACAGAATTGATGAACAGTTCTGAGTTTTCCAAACTATTGGTCATGATCGCATCTGAGTGGCTCGCGTTATGGACACGCATATGATCAATGGCATCTTTCACATCAGACACAACTTTTACACCAAGAGTGTAGCTCAACCATTCCGTATCAAAGTCACCTTCAACAGCATCGCGAATTTGTGTTGCTTGAGCCATCAGTGCTTTTGCCTTAGGCTCTGTCACGAAGGTCACTTTATCGTTCATGCGCTCTACGATCATTGGTAGGAATTGCGCTGCAATTTTTTCATGCACGAGCAGCGTATCTAATGAGTTACACGCAGATGGACGTTGAACTTTAGAGTTCTCAACCACATTCAGGGATTTCTCTAGATCAGCGGATTCGTCGACAAAGATATGGCTGATACCAAAGCCACCAATAATCACCGGAATCGTGCTGTTTTCTTTACACATTTTGTGTAGGCCAGCACCACCGCGTGGAATGATCATGTCGACGTAATCGTCCAACTTAAGCAATTGAGAAACAAGCTCACGATCTGGTTTTTCAATGTACTGCACAGAAGCGGCTGGAAGGTTCGCCTTTGCGAGCGCAGACTGAATAACCTTCACTAATTCCATATTCGAGAAAAAGGTCTCTTTGCCACCACGTAAAATACTTGCGTTGCCGGTTTTCAAGCACAACGCTGCAATATCAATGGTTACGTTTGGACGCGCTTCATAAATTACGCCCACGACACCAAGCGGCACACGACGACGAGACAGTGACATCCCATTTTCCAGTACCTTACTGTCTATTTCGCTGCCTACAGGATCGTTCAAGCTAATGACGTTGCGAACATCATTCGCAATTGCAGTCAATCGTTCTTCATTAAGCAAAAGGCGATCGAGCAGCGCATCGGTTAAACCCGCTTCACGGCCAAGTTCGATGTCTTTAGCGTTTGCCGCCAAAATAGCAGCAGAGCTTGCTTCTAGCTCATCAGCAATGATGGCTAATGCTTGGTTCTTTTGCGCAGTTGACGCTGTCGCTAATTCGAAAGCTGCATCTTTAGCAGCTTTACCCATATTCGTTAAATCCACTTTGCTTCCCTCTAATTCTATTCCTGAATGACGACCAAATCATCGCGGTGAATCACCTCAGAGCCATAATCATGACCCAAAATAGAGATGATATCTTTACTGTGCTTACCCGTAATTTTAGTTAGGTCATCACTTGAGTAGGCGCTGATGCCACGAGCCACCAACTTACCGTGAGTGTTTGTTACACGCGCCACTTCGCCTCGTGCGAAGTCACCACTAACTTTGATGACCCCTTTAGCAAGTAGGCTACTGCCCTTGCCAACCACAGCATTGACTGCACCATCATCAATAACGATGTCGCCCGATGCCGCAGGTCCCGCTAGAATCCAGCGTTTACGGTTCTCTAAGGCTTCAGAGCAAGGTAGGAAGCGCGTGCCCTGAGGTTCAGCACTTAAAGAGTCAAAGATAACATTCGGCGCACTACCAGCAGCAATAATAACCTCGATACCTGCGCGGCGAGCGATGTCTGCGGCTTGCAGCTTCGTTGCCATACCACCAGTACCCAATGTTGTACCGCTTCCACCTGCGATTTTACGCAGCGTGTCGTCGATGGTTTTTACTTCCTTGATAAGCTCTGCGTTCGGATCTTTACGAGGGTCAGCAGTAAACAGACCTTTTTGGTCCGTTAAAAGCAAGAGCTTATCTGCACCACATAAAATGCCTACCAAAGCGGAAAGGTTGTCGTTATCGCCAACTTTAATCTCGCTAGTCGCAACGGCATCATTTTCGTTTACGATAGGAACAATATCGTTCGCGACGAGCGCATTAATAGTGTCACGCGCGTTAAGGAATCGCTCACGATCTTCTAAATCGGCACGGGTTAGTAACATTTGGCCGATCTTGATACCATAAATACCAAACAAAGACTCCCATGTTTGAATCAAGCGGCTCTGCCCCACCGCGGCAAGTAACTGCTTACTCGCCATCTCGTTGGGCAATGCGGGGTAACCAAGATGCTCACGGCCTGCTGCAATCGCACCAGACGAAACCATTACGATTGAATGGCCTTGTTTTTTAAGCTCAGCACACTGGCGTGCTAACTCAACCATGTGTGCACGGTCGAGTGCCAGAGTGCCGCCTGTCAGCACACTTGTACCCAGTTTCACAACGACAGTTTGTGGTTGTGAAACAACTGCATTTTGTTGATTCGTTGTCATGATGTCTTCTGAAGTGAAAAACAAATAAAGAGAGGATGTTTTAACAATCAAATAGGGAATTAACAAGAGAAAAGGTGCGTTTTCGCACCTTTTTGTTTGGTATTAAATGAAAACAACCAAATTAAGCGAAATCGAAAGACTCCGTGTGATATTCGACTTCTAATTTGAAGTGTTCTTCTAAAGTATCAACCAGCTTTTGATGGAATGTGCTCTGCGTGAGATACACTTCCTCTACCACTTTTTTGGGAAGGGCTTCAGATACCCATTGCCCTTCTTTGTTGTACTTGCCAATATGATATTTAGCAGTAAAGCCTCCCTCGATGGATTCCAAATCCATCCACCAGCCCCAAAATTCACGCTTCTCAGGCGATTTTTTGTCGTCTACACATACAGATAAACAATCAAAATAATAGCGCCCTTCTTGCGATTGTGGTTCGCGCAGGTAAGGCCCTATCGCCTTCAACTTTGACATCAAGCGAAAGTGAGTCGGGCCCTGAGTCGTCTCTGACATATGAATCTCCGTTTTCATAGTTAAAAGTAAACACCCAAGAATGATTATTATTTTTAATTATCATGAGCTTATTTTTTGCTCAGATATATCACTCTTAACTAATTTAGGAGAATTGTCACCCTAATAATTCATCTTCTAGCCACTTTATGGCTAAATCGAGGGATTGCTCATATCCTTTTGTAATTGTTTTGGAACTGATTTTTTTCGCTCTACCATACTGGCTAAATAGAGCAACAAGTTGATTATCACTGTGTGGCGACACTGGATCGCCCTCAAGACTCAAAGCCAAAATAGGCACTTTGGTTTTTCGACTGCTCAGGAAGCCCTGAACCTTCAATGACCACGCCATCATCTGACCAGCCATGCTATTAATATCAACCGCATTTTTCCCCAAACGGGAAGCCAAAAGATCTAGGTACATCTTCGGCATTTTTTGTAACTTCTGAGGGGAAGTAAAAATATCATGTACGGGTGCGCCTAGAGCGACACAAGCTTTGATCTTTTCTTGCTCAACAAAAGAGAGTCTGATCATGGCATTACCACCAAAACGAAACCCAACTAACCCCACTTTGTGATGATCAACCCAAGGTAGCGAGTAAAGCTCATTCAATACCGCTTGATGTAGGCAACTTGAATTCTCGGTCAAGGGCCAATGAGAGCTATGCCCTACTGAAGGCATGTCTACGGTTAACATCGCAATATCTCGCGGTGCAAGACGATTACGGAACAAACGCCACATGTCGGTTTGTAGAGTATCCAAACCAGCGCTCACCATGACCACAGGCAACTGTTTATCCGTTCTTGGTAAATGGAGGTTCGCGATGATTTTGCGATTTTGGTAAGGCACTTCAATTTGCTTGATGGTGTACTTAGTTTTTTCTGCGCCGTCAGAATACGCTTTGTTTGCCAGTACTTGAGCCTGCGATGCCAAGTTGTCATTTTTTAAATGTGGGTAGCCTGCAATACTAAAACACAAAGAAGCAGTGAAGAGTTCATCCGCTGCCTCTTCTCCTTGCATTTCATTTGCTCGCTTCTGATGAGCCATACCAAGCTTGATCCACTCAAATGTCCAGTTACCACTGTGATAACCCATTACAGTGTCCAACCAATCATCATTGGTTCGCGAGTGAGAAGATGAAGCAATTTTGGACAGTACGCCTTCCATTTCGATCGGAGACAATCCTTGCCAAGCCCATTGCAAGCGACGCAAATGACGATACCAAGCACGATCACCCTGCGCTTCTCGTTCATCAAGTATTTTTTTACTGGTCGGCATGTACTGGGTAAGCGCGGAGGTTTCTTTTGCTTGCTTATGTTTCACGAACAAAGTTTCGGAAAGATTTTTACTGACGTCTTCAGACATAGGAAGAACCCTAGGCTATTAGCATGATTTAATATCATAATAAAAAAAATGCCCCTATAAAGGGGCATTTCTCAATATTCTTTAACCGCGTTTATTTTTGCTTGCGGTTTACTGGCTCAGCATACTGGATTGACATATCCCAAGGCTGCTCGATCCAAGTGTCTTGAGCAATATCTACAACGTAATCATCCAGCAGCTCTTTGCCTGATGGTTTCGCACACACAGCGATCATTTTCGCTTTTGGATACATCTCACGTAGTTTGCGCGCTGTATCACCACTGTCTACTAGGTCTTCAACGATTAGGTAACCTTCGCCATCACCTTCAGGTGCTTTTAGTACCGTCATGTCGCGCTGATGATCATGGTCGTAGCTTGAAATACAGATTGTATCAACGTAACGAATACCCAGTTCACGAGCCAAAATAGCGCCAGGAACCAAACCGCCGCGGCTTACCGCCCAAATTCCTTTCCATTGCTCAGCTGGCATTTGTTTTTCAGCCAGTTCACGGCAGTAAGTCTGCATTGCATCCCAAGTGATAATGAATTTTTTACTCATTGTAATAACCTAATAATTTGAAAATATGCATCCTCAAAATCTAGCGAAGTCACTCAAAAGCGGAATGCTCACTAACTTCTCCAAAATGTTTGGAGACGAGGATTTCAAGCTGCGCAAACGATTATTCTACCGAAACACACCGCTAATACCAACGGTGATATCAAAATTCTCTGCCTATTCCGCAGAAAAACCGTCTTCTGTGAACAACGTAAAAAAAGAAAAAGCCAGCGTGAATAAATCCACACTGGCTTTTTGCTCGAGAAATTAACCGACGAGGTATTTAACGATGAAGATGGCTGACATCACCCATACACTCATCGACACTTCACGGCCCTTACCGCTGAATAACTTGATCGCCGCGTATGCGATAAAGCCTAACGTGATACCTTCTGCAATCGAGAATGTTAGCGGCATAACTAAACAAGTCACAACAACTGGGGACGCTTCAGTTAGGTCACGCCAATCAATGCTTACTAGCCCAGACAGCATCAAGATCGCCACATAGAATAGCGCACCTGACGTTGCATAAGCAGGGATCATACCCGCAAGTGGTGAGAACAATAGAGCAAGTAGGAAGAGTACACCAACAACCACGGCTGTTAGACCAGTACGCCCACCCGCAGCTACACCAGAAACGCTTTCAATATAAGATGTCGTGTTGGAGGTACCAAGTAATGCACCTACTGACGTTGCTGTTGAGTCTGCAAGTAACGCTTTGTTTAAACGAGGGATGTTGCCATTCTCGTCAGTTAGACCAGCTTTTTGAGAAACGCCAACGAGCGTACCTGCGGTGTCAAATAAATCGACAAATAGGAAAGCAAATACGACGGAAATCATGCCTACTTCAAACAAACCAGAGAAATCCAGTTGCATGAAAGTTGGCGCAATGCTTGGTGGCGTTGACATAATACCGCCCCACTGCACATCACCAAATAGAAGACCAAGCGCTGTAACGCCAAGAATGGCGATCATCACCGCACCTTTCACACCACGGTGAACCAGTGCAATCGTAAGAAAGAAGCCAATCGCGGCCAATACAGATGGCAATGATGTGATCTCTCCCATAGAAACTAATGTCGCTGGGTTATCAACGACGATACCTGCATTTTTTAATGCGATAAACGCTAAGAAAAGACCAATACCAGCTGAAATACCTGTTCGTAGAGAATGCGGGATCGAGTTAATAATCCACTCACGGATCTTAAATACGCTTAAAAGAATGAACAGAAGGCCAGAAACAAATACAGCCGCCAACGCAACTTGCCACGTATAACCCATTCCCAATACAACAGAGTAAGTAAAAAATGCGTTCAGGCCCATTCCTGGTGCCTGTGCGATTGGGTAATTGGCAACAAATCCCATGATAAAACAGCCGATTGCGGCAGCAAGACAAGTTGCGACAAAAATGGCGCCACGGTCCATACCGGTATCCGACAGGATCGCTGGGTTTACAAAAATAATGTAAGCCATAGTTAGGAAGGTCGTAACACCTGCAATGATCTCAGTGCGCACATTTGTGCCATTTTCACTGAGTTTAAAAAGCCTCTCGAGCATGATCGAATCCTGTAAAGGTAAAAAGTAAACGGTTGCGTAATCGATTGGCGGGAATTATAAAGTTATCAA
>NZ_JAWPOX010000297.1:0-847 GCF_033344475.1 Vibrio sp. 1288 | reverse complement strand
GTGGCATGAGTCTTATCCCGACCACCACGGGCAGTGCGACTGCGATTGTGGAAATTTTCCCTGATTTAAAAGGCAAGATTAACGGCCACGCAGTGCGTGTACCGTTGGCGAATGCGTCACTGACAGACATCATCTTCGATGTGAAACGCGATACCACCGCAGAAGAAGTGAATGCTTTGCTGAAAGAAGCGTCAGAAGGTGAGCTAAAAGGCATTCTTGGCTTTGAAGAGCGTCCGTTGGTGTCGATCGATTACAAAGGCGATCAACGCTCAACCATCGTTGATGCACTCTCAACAATGGTCGTTGGTTCTCGCATGGTGAAGATTTACGCGTGGTACGACAATGAAATGGGTTACGCAACGCGCACCGCAGAATTGGTTCGTAACGTTGGTTTGGCTTAATAGGAGTTCACAATGTCTCATCCTACATGGCAATTAGATTTGGACTCTGGTGCATTAGTCCTAACACCGTGCCCGGGTACGAAAGGCGTCGATTTGCAAACGTCTTTACAGCAATTAAAAGAGCAGGGTGTTCAAGCCGTGGTTACGGCATTGGACAATGCTGAGCTAGCATCGAAAGACGTCGCGGATTTGGGTGAAGTTACCCAACAACTGGGTATGAAATGGTTCCAGATCGAGATTGAAGATGATTGCGCACCCAGTGAGGATTTCGCGATGAAGTGGCAACAAGCTAGCCCTGAACTGCATGCGATTCTTGCTCAAGATGGCAAAGTCGCGATGCACTGCATGGGCGGCTCGGGTCGCACAGGTTTGTTTGCGGCTCACTTGCTGCTAGAGAAGAAATGGCAGTTAGAAGATATCGTGCGAGAAGTGCAGGCATTTCGCCC
>NZ_JAWPOX010000296.1:0-848 GCF_033344475.1 Vibrio sp. 1288 | reverse complement strand
AGGCACTTTAGATTCGCAGATCGTGCTTTCTCCTATGGTCAGGCATGGTTTTGCAACCGAGTACGGTGTGTATGATTACTCTTTTGCTATGTCTAGCAACTTATACACCTACCTATGGTCTGGCGCGGCAATTGATGTTCGTCATATTTTACCTTTAGCAGAAAGTGATGATTTTGAAGAGGGCGGGTATTTCGAAGACAGCGCGTACGAGAACGAGATTGATCGTGCAATGGTGCATCAGTTCTTCCGTTTACCATATGTCGATATTGCTAACCAGGTCTCTCTAGGCTTGGTTAAGTCGGATTATATCGGTGCGCGCAGCGAATCAGCTTGGTTCTCTCAATCGGGCAACCATGAGTTGGGATTAGAGATGAGCTATTTCCAACATCAAGACGAAAAAGACAAAAATGGCTATGCGAACCCAGACCGCCAAACCTTTTTAACTCGTTATACATACTCTATGCCGGAGTGGGATTGGCAGTTTAATGCGACTGCTGGAGAGTTTTGGAAGGGGGATGTCGGCGCAAAATTCACGACATCACATTGGTTCGAAGACATAGAAGTATCGGCAAGTTATCAGGTGACAAAGTTTAACGATACAGACGAAGAGCAGTTTGTCACTGTGTCAGTAAAGCTGCCATTAACGCCATGGCGTGATATGTCACCGGGAGCAATACAGGTTCGTGGGAACGAGGCTTATGATTTCAACGTTACGACACGAGTTGGCAACGATACAAACTATTTGGCAGCAGGTCAGGGTGATGAACTCGTGATGGATAATAGTATGCTTCGCCGCTACTTTAACCGAGGCCGTTATGGTCAAGAGTACTTTGAGCAGAACAAGCTTC
>NZ_JAWPOX010000295.1:0-848 GCF_033344475.1 Vibrio sp. 1288 | reverse complement strand
TCTACCACTTTATCGCCAAATCGAGGGATTGCTCATATCCTTTTGTAATTGTCTTGGAACTGATCTTCTTCGCCTGCCCATAGTGGCTAAATAGCGCGACTAACTGGTTGTCACTGTAAGGAGAAACGGGGTCACCTTCTAAGCTCAGCGCTAAAATTGGCACCTTAGTTTTACGACTGCTCAAGAAGCCTTGAACTTTCAATGACCAAGCCATCATCTGCCCAGCCATACTGTTGATATCAACTGCGCTTTTACCCAAACGAGAAGCCAGCATATCCAGATACATCTTCGGCATTTTTTGCAGCTTTTTCGGTGAGGTAAACAGATCATGCACCGGTGCGCCTAGTGCCACACACGCTTTGATCTTTTCTTGCTCAAGAAAAGACAGACGAACCATGGCATTGCCACCAAAACGGAAACCGACCAAACCAACTTTGTGATGATCAACGTAAGGAATGGAATAAAGCTCATTCAACACGGCTTGATGAAGACAGCTTGAATCTTCCGTCAAAGGCCAATGAGAACTGTGTCCGACTGATGGCATATCGACGGTTAACATTGCAATATCTTTAGGAGCAAAGTGATTGCGGAACAAACGCCACATGTCGGTTTGTAAACTGTCGAGTCCTGCACTCACCATCACAACTGGCAGCTGCTTATCGGTTCTTGGCAAATGCAAGTTAGCGATAATTTTGCGTTTTTGGTAAGGCACTTCAATTTGCTTGATGGTGTATTGAGTTTTCTCAGCCCCTTCAGAATAGGCTTTGTTTGCTAACACCTGAGCCTGAAGCGCCAAGTTGTCGTTTTTTAAATGAGGATAGCCCGCAATGCTGAAACACAACGATGCG
>NZ_JAWPOX010000294.1:0-848 GCF_033344475.1 Vibrio sp. 1288 | reverse complement strand
AACCGTAAGCGTTGGATCCTCGCAGGTCCTGCTGCATCGGGTGACATTATCATCGATGATGGTGCGGTAAATGCGGTTGTTGGTAAAGGCAGCAGCTTGCTAGCAAAAGGGGTCATCAAGGTGAGCGGTGATTTTGCCCGTGGTGAAGTTGCTCGCGTAACAAATTCTCATGGCAAACTGGTTGCGCGTGGTATTAGTGCCTACTCAAGTGAAGACTTGGCAAAAATTACTGGCAAACACAGTAAAGACATCATCTCTATTTTGGGTCATGACTACGGCTCAGAAGTGATTCATCGCGATGATCTTGTCGTCATTCAAGAATAGAAATTGAGGGAAGCAACGTGGATTTAACGAATATGGGTAAAGCTGCTAAAGATGCAGCTTTCGAATTGGCGACGGCGTCAACTGCTCAAAAGAACCAAGCTCTAGCGATCATCGCAGATGAGCTAGAAGCAAACTCAGCTGCGATTTTGGCAGCAAACGCAAAAGACATCGAACTTGGTCGCGAAGCTGGTCTGACCGATGCGCTGCTAGACCGTCTACTGTTGAATGAAGAACGCTTAACGGGCATTGCAAATGATGTTCGCAATGTGATCAGCCTAAACGATCCTGTGGGCAGCGAAATCGACAGTAAAGTGCTAGAAAATGGTATGTCTCTCTCTCGCCGCCGTGTACCACTTGGTGTTGTGGGTGTGATTTATGAAGCGCGTCCAAATGTGACCATCGACATTGCCGCACTGTGCCTGAAAACGGGTAACGCCAGCATCCTACGCGGTGGTAAAGAGACGTTTTTCTCTAACATGGAACTTGTGAAAGTTATCCAATCAGCCCTTGCAAAAGCAAACTTG
>NZ_JAWPOX010000293.1:0-852 GCF_033344475.1 Vibrio sp. 1288 | reverse complement strand
TGATCAGCTCTATCAATTGGGTTTGACGAACAAACAGCTGCAAGCTTGGGCTTCGGTCGATAAAGAGGTCGATGCTTGTTTAACGTGGCTAGCCACTTCTACAAATCATCACATTCTGACGCTGGCCGATCCTTTATATCCCCCTTTACTCAAGCAAGTTGTCGCTCCGCCTCCGTTGTTATTTGTTGAGGGGAATCCCACCTTTTTATCGCAACCACAAATTGCCATGGTGGGCAGCCGTAACGCCAGTTTTGATGGTTTACACCATGCACGTCAATTTGCGGCAGAGTTGGCTCAGCAAGAATTGATTGTCACTAGCGGCTTAGCGCTTGGGATTGATGGCCATGCTCATGACGGTGCGCTACAAGCGGGTGGTAAGACGATAGCTGTGCTCGGGTCTGGTTTAGAACATATTTATCCTGCTCGTCATCGTAGTTTAGCGCAGCGAGTAACAGAAAATGGCGCACTGGTTTCTGAGTTTCGCCCCAATGCCAAGCCTCGCGCAGAAAACTTTCCGCGTCGAAACCGTATCATTAGCGGCTTATCGTTAGGTGTGTTAGTGGTGGAAGCGGCCGAGAAAAGTGGCTCGCTTATTACCGCGCGTTATGCCCTTGAGCAAGGGCGAGAAGTGTTTGCGCTGCCGGCCTCAATTAATGCTCGCAATGCTAGTGGTGGTAACCAATTGATTCGCAACGGTGCCTGCCTCGTAGAGAAAACCCAAGATATCCTCGATGAAATACAGTCTTTACTCGATTGGTCTGTTAATCAAAGTATCGATTTATTTTCTACGTTAAATGATGAAGAAGAATTGCCATTTCCTCAGCTGTTAGCTAACGTAGGAAGTGAAGCTAC
>NZ_JAWPOX010000292.1:0-853 GCF_033344475.1 Vibrio sp. 1288 | reverse complement strand
CCTCAGTTGCAATCTCAACTGGACGAGCTCACTACGCGTTATGAGTTGCTGTTGCAACAACTACCGGCACAAAAAGAGTTGGCCACAATGTTGGCGTCGGTAAACGAACTCGGTATCGACAACAAGTTAACGTTTACTCGCATCTATTGGGGAGAAAAGCAGTCAGAAAACTTCCTGTATCGATTGCCACTAAATATCGAGCTAACAGGTGATTTCCACGATATCGGTCGTTTTTCACAGGCCATTGCCACATTGCCACGAATCATCACCTTTAAAGATGTGACTTGGCAGCGTGTCAGCCAAGAGAGTGAACCTTTGCACTTCCGAGTGAGAGCAAACACTTACCAGTTCAAGCCTGAGGAAAAGAAAGATGAGAAATAAATCTTTGCTGACGGTGTTGGTAAGCGCTCTATTGGTCGGGTGCCAGGCGAATGATGAATCATTAACGGATTTTATTCGTGGTGTTGAGAGTCAGGCGCGACGAGATGTGGAGAAGCTCAAACCTGCTGACAAATACATCGCAGTAGCGTATGCCCCAGAAGTGATGCGTGCTCCTTTCGAATTGCCCAAAGAGGCGACCATCGCGACTCAACCTGTGGCGAGAAAAGATTGTTGGCAACCGCCGAACCGAGCGAGATCTGGCAAGTTAGAAAAATTCCCACTCAGCCAACTTCGTTTAAAAGGAGTGATGGGTATGGGGAACACCGTTTCTGGTTTAGTTCAAGCCCCGAATGGCACGGTTTACAAAGTGAAACCAGGTCAATACCTCGGACGTAATAACGGTAAGGTCACCCATGTTACCCACTCCTATTTATTGATTAATGAAACCTTGCCCGATGGTTTGGGGTGCTGG
>NZ_JAWPOX010000291.1:0-854 GCF_033344475.1 Vibrio sp. 1288 | reverse complement strand
ATTCGGTCAACTTAGCCCATTTCGCTAAGGATTGGGATTTGGCGCCTTCTAAGCTCACCACAAACACATCGTGACGAGGTTCTGCGAAGCGAAGCATATCCAGCACTAGCGTTTCTAATCCACCCGGTGCCAAGTGTTGCACCACATGCAACACCACTTTTTTATGATTCCGTTTGGTGTTTTTATTTTCTCTGCGTTCCATCTTTACGCCCTCAGTAGTGTGTATCTACTCTGAACAACGTATTGCACGCTACGTGCCATTATTTATTTAAAATAAAAACAACCAGTTAGGCCTGAATGTCAAATCTGAAAATCAACATTCTCAATTTGAGATTCATATTAATGAGAAGACAAAACCATGCGGTAAATTAACGTGGCGTAGCAAAGGAAAAGCACTCGGGTCAACGAGTGCTTTATCGTCATGGTGAGTAGGAGAGTTAACTGGCGAACGTCACTTTAGGCAAGGTGGTGATCACCGGAACGCCCAGGTGTTTTTCTAATGCTCGGCGAGAGCGCACCGAGTTGTCTGCCAGTTCAAGTATGGTGGCTAGACCAACGCCAAGGCCGGCACCACCGATAAAGCCTAGAATGATAAATACAATGCTTGGTAGATTAGACGGAATTGTCGGAGTGAATGGTGCATCAATGATCTTCACGCGTTTGTTTTCTTCAAACACACCAAGCGATCCTGTCAATTGCGCCATTTCGTAACGCTCGACGAGGTCGTCGTACATTTCACGTTTTACGGCGACATCACGTGCTAAACGGTTGATTTCTGTTGCGGTGCTACCAAAGCGATGTGCATTGCTTTCTAACTCTTGAATCATCTTTTGCAAACTGACGGTTTCTTCGGT
>NZ_JAWPOX010000290.1:0-854 GCF_033344475.1 Vibrio sp. 1288 | reverse complement strand
CTCAACGACTAAGTCTTTATCGTTGGACTTTTGTGCGTGATGAATGGCTTGGTGTGGCGATTTTTGTTGCAACCAAGCGACCGCCGCATTGCGGTGAAGATCTTTTTCTTGTTGAGGAATACGTGCTTGACGCTCGTGAGACAAGAACTCGCCAAACAAGTTGTGGAAGCGGAACCAGTTATGCTCGCCTTCAAGTGGATAAATGAACAAGCCGTAACGGTTAAGCGATTCAATCAGACCCAGCGCGTCTTCGCGTTGAGTGAGGGCAAATACCAACTCATCGTTAAAGTGATCAAGCACAGACACTTGCATCAAGAAGTGACGAGTTTCGTGATCGAGCAGGTCAAATACTTCTTCGACCAGATAATCCCACAAATGCGCGTGATTGAACTGCGATACCGACTCGACGGTTTGCGCCAATGTGCGGTTTTGATGTTGGGCTTGCAGCGCGATCAACTGCATGGCAGATGGCCAACCTTCCACGTAGGTTCTTAGGCTGTTCGCCATGTCTTCATCAATGCCATCGGCAATGCGTTGGTTAAAGAAGCGGGTGGTTTCTTCAGTATCAAACGCCAACATTTCGTTGCCGATTTCGATCATTAAATCGCGCACACGCAAGTTTGCCGTGCCCAGTGGCGGCGCTGCACGGCTGGTGACGACAACCGTTAAGTTGTCTGGCATGTGCTTGAGGAAGAAACGCATGGATTCATGAATTTCATCGTTGGTGATCAAATGGTAGTCGTCGAGTACCACGTAGCACTCTTGATGAAAATCTGCCATTTCGGCAAATACTTCGCTGAACAGGGAACGTAAAGAGGAAATCTGGCGCTTTTCGGCCAGCTTTTGCGCATTCG
>NZ_JAWPOX010000289.1:0-856 GCF_033344475.1 Vibrio sp. 1288 | reverse complement strand
TCTTTGTCGTTTAAACGAACGAGCGTCAAAGATTTCGAATAATGCAGGGCGGCATTGTCTGGAAGGCGTTCAATCGCTTTATCTAGTGTATCAATCGCTTCTTGCTCACGTTGCTGCGCGCGGTAATTGTCGGCTAAGTTCAGCCAAACATCTGGGTTTTCCGGCATTTTGGATAACAATGCTTGATAGATATCGTCCGCTTGTTTCCAGTTTTCATGCCAGCGATACACATCGGCTAACAGCAATTGGGTGTTGTTATCCGTTCCGCTCTTTAAACTCGCTAAAAGCTCGTCCACAGGCTTTTCTATCGCTGGTCTTTGCGCTTCTGTCAAAACAGAATAGTCACGCACTAAGTTCAGTGCTGCCGCAATACGCACGGAAGAGGATTCGTCTTTAAGTAGTGGTTCCACCATGCGCCAGCGGTTTTCGATCGCGTAAGGTTGCGCGCCGACTATCGCAGCTTCGCGAATTGCCGCGTCTTTATCTTGTAAACCTCGAGCAACAGCCACCAGAGCATTCTGGTTTGGGTAATTACCCAGTTCGCGCAGCGCTTGAACACGTTGTTCGGTCGGCAACTTTTGGTCTTGGGCTTGATAAGCGAGCTTAGAAATCACTTGCTGCGGCGTTGGTTGTTGCACTTGCTCTGCCGCCGTCGGCTGAGCTTGCGTTTGTTCCGTCGGCGTTTGCGCCATAACAGAATGATTAATGACCGCGCCTAATGTGACCGCCAATAACGACTTAGAAAGTATCTTCACTTTGTTCGGTCGACGTTTGCGCGATGCCAAACACGGTGTCTTTAACAGGGGGGCTTCTGTAGACAATGACATACCAATTCCTCAAAATTTTGTTTCGAATA
>NZ_JAWPOX010000288.1:0-857 GCF_033344475.1 Vibrio sp. 1288 | reverse complement strand
CCGATGATTACCTGACTAAACCGTTTGAAATGGTTGAGCTTATCGCTCGTCTTCGCGCCCAACTGCGCAGAGCATCTGGTAACGCTTCTCCGGTCATGCAAATAGGCGATTTAAGCCTAGATACCAGAACCTCAAAAGTGATGTGGCAAGGCCAAGCAGTGAGCCTAACAGCACTGGAATATAAAGTAGTCGCTTACTTTATGCATAATCCTGAAAAAGTCATTTCACGCACGGAGCTTGTGGAGCACATTTACAAGCAAGACTTTGATCGTGACTCCAACACGATTGAAGTATTTATCGGTCGTATTCGTAAGAAAATCGCCCCAAAAATCATCAAAACCGTGCGTGGTTTAGGGTATCAACTGAATGCCGAATAAGAACAAACTGCCGCTGCATGCCTTAAAGCGCTTAAGTATCAAAAGCCGATTGGTGTTGGCGGCGGTTGTGTGGCTCACCGCCATGATCCTTGCTGCGGGTGTCACCATTCCTACCCAAGTTTATAACTATATGGTGGACGACACGCGCTCCCAGCTGAGCATCTTTATGGATGAAATCGCCGCTCAATTGGAAGTCGATCATACAGGCCATCTTTCGTTAGCAGCTCAGCTGTCGGACCCTCGCTTTAGTCGCCCGTACAGCGGCTTATATTGGAGTGCATCGACAGATACAAGCCTCGAACGCTCTCGCTCGTTGTGGGATAAAAGAATCGAGTATAAAGGACTCGATAAAGATGCGTATGGTGCAAGAGACGAAAAACTGATTACTCTGGAAAAAGCGCTATATCTACCCGACTACGAAGGTCCAATTCATATCATCGTAGGTATCGATGAAGAGCCAATAAAAAGCACACTGCAAAC
>NZ_JAWPOX010000028.1:0-66086 GCF_033344475.1 Vibrio sp. 1288 | reverse complement strand
GTTACATGGAAGTTACTGAAGAACTTAATGAAAACAGGATGTTAAGTCTTCAGCAACAATTAAAGGGAACATAGCCATTAAATTAGACAAAAAAACCGAGGCAGAGACCTCGGTTTTTGTTTTTTTAATTTGCTCTTTTCTTATAGCACAAATCTTAAAACTTAAAACGCGTAGTGAACATTACCTGATCACCGTAAAAATCGTTGATACGTGCTTCAGCACCCAAAGAGAAAAGCTCTGTTGAGTGGAATCGAGCGTAGGCAGAGCCAGTCCAATCGTCATCGTTATCGATAGAAACGTAGCCGACTTTGCCGCCTACTTCTAATTGAGGGCCCAACCATTGGCGAACACCTAAGTTAAGCTCCATACCAACATCTGTGCTGCTCTCATTCGAAGGTTGCACAACGCGCATTAGCATTTCACCAGTAAGATCTGCCCAGTTGTTTAGCGGAGAATGGAAGCCAAAGCCTGCAGCTGAGTCAAAATCACTTTCAAACTCAGAGTCAATACGAGCAATAACATGCGCGTTCGGGTGAATTGATTTGCTGAATCCAGCACCAAATGTCACAGGACTTGCGCCAATACGTGCTTCGAAATAGTCGTAGCTAAAGTTGCTCATAGTTGCTGGCGCATTGCGATCGTTTGCAGCTAGGGCATGGCTTGATGCCACTAGTAAGGCAGCGGCTAATAGTGTTTTACGCATAACTAACGATAAACCTTGTTCATTATTTCCATGGATTCAAGCAACCACTTGAACCGTAATCTGATTTGTCCGACATCATAATAAAAAGGAAGGTCCACGACCAACAAAAATGTGTCGATGTTTTGTCAATTAACTTAATAGTTCCTTGGTTTAAGCAAAAACTACGCCATATACGTAGTGTCCGAGAATTTCACTCGGACAAGTAACGATGTTTTTCTAGCCTCATTCGACTATGCGAGGTTAGGTGGTGCAATGAGCATCGTTGAGTTCAAGTTAGAACCAAACACTTTATTACTCGCCAAAGCTTGCTCTTCTTTCTGCCATGGCGTTGAGGATTGCCTCAGAATCAAGGATTTGAGTCCAGGATAGCAGGTTATCATCATTCTCAATCACAAACGCGGTAAGCTGAGACACGATTGCTTTTCTCAATGCTTCACCTTTCCAAGGTTTGGCAATGTAATAATCGAGACTCGCGTTATTTACGGCTTCTACGGTGTCTTCCAAACCAGCTTGTCCTGTGAGTAAAACTTTGCGCGCTGCTTTTGTGTCACCATTTTGACTGAGTTCGATTAAGAAGCTGATCCCAGTTTGTTCCGGCATAATGTGGTCACATAAAATGAGCGCAAGCTGAACTTCTTCTTCCGCCATCTCCTCAATCACTTGCCGAGCTTCAGTCACCGATTCCGCTCCTTCGACGACAAAGTTCTCCTCGAAGGGAGCAAGATCTTGGAGCACGCTATCCAAGACTTCTCGTTCGTCATCGACACATAAAATTAGATACTTGGTCATGTTTCATCTCCTTCTTCGATGACTGGTAACCAGACGGTCATTCGTGTGAACTGGCCGATCTCTGATTCGACGTCAATCCACCCTCTGTGTGCTGTTACGATTTGCTGGCAGATGGACAGCCCGATGCCTAAGCCAAAATTACCTTCTTTTTTTGTGGTGAAGTTCAGCTCGAAAATGGCGTCTCTTTGCGATTCAGGAATGCCACATCCATTATCTTCAAATGAGATAACGGCATAATGTGTGTGCTCTTTTTCTACAAGGCGTGTTTGTATGTTTAACACACCTTTCTCTGGAAATGCGTCAATGGCGTTAGAGACCAAGTTCGTCCACACCTGTTGGAGTGCGATCGGTTGACAAAGGATGGAAGGCAAGTTTGCATAGTCGGTTGAAACTTGGTGCATTTTTAATTTGTTCTCGAAAATCACCAAGGTGTCTTCAATGCCCTCATGAATATCGGCATAGTGCAGGGTCTCATCATCTGACCGAGCATATCCTTTCAGGCTTTTTACCATATCAGCAATTCGTGCTGCACAGACATTAATTGAGCGAAGTGTAGAACCTGCTTTGTGGTATTGCTCTAGTGTATTGAGAGCATGATAAGACGCTTGCTGCTTTCTCGTTAGTTGGGTAAGTAGCTCGTGATCGGATTCTAAACCAAGGCTCACCACTTTCTTTGCCAACGCTCGGTCTGGAAGAGTATGGCTAAGCGCTTTTACGCGTGATCTGAGCTCGGCGGTTGAAGCGGGTTTTGAGGTTTGCGCTTTGTTCAGTAATTCAATGCCTTTGGTTTGTATATCGGAACTGGGCGCATCGTTAAGTAATCGTTCTAGCGTATGCGTTAAATTCTCTACGCCCCTCAATATCGCGGCTACTGGATTGTTTAGTTCGTGGGCTACTCCCGCAACCAATTGACCAAGCATCGCCATTTTTTCTCTTTCAATGAGCTGCTGGTGGGCTGATTCTAAAGATTCGAGCGTTTTTTGAAGTTGCAGTTTGGTGTTGATGCTTCTTTGCAATCGGCGGTTGAAGTGGCGTAAAAGCAAGTTTGTAAAAAGAGGCAGTAAGTTTGAGTCGCTTTGCATCACTTTATTGAATACGTTGCGATCGAGTTTGATAACTTCTGTTTTGGTTAGTGTTAGAGCTGTCGAGAAAGAACATTCCCCAGTAACAAACGACATGCCTCCGACAATATTCCCTTTGTTATGGCGTACAACCTCTCGCTGCATGCCTTGCTCATCGCGCTTGTACAGAGCCACTTCACCTTCGGTGATAAACCACAAAAAGCAATTTGGCTCGCCTTCCACGGTTAATAAGTGTTCAGGTGAGTATGTACGGCAAGCTCTTGTTTCGTCATTATCTTTGAAAAATTGCTGGAGAGCGGAGATCACTTGCTCGGCTAACTCGGCATCAGACATCGAGTGGTAGTCGTGTAAGAATCCGGCTTGATAATGGCTCATCTGGTTATTGATGTGCGCTCGCAACAAGCTGTGATGATCCAATATCTGACTGTAACTTAGCAGGTCTTCTTTGCCATTTCGCAAGATAAATTGGGTCAGCTCTTTTTGCACTGTGTTAAATAAGACGTGATCTGGCAAAGGTTTAGTGAGGCAGTGGTCGAGCCTGCCCTCATTAACGGCAGTGAGAATTGCCTCTATATCAGACGAGCAGCTAATAAGAATTTTTCTTGCTTGCTCGGTATGTGGCATCCGGTCTAAACCAATAAGAAAATCCACGCCGTTAAAATGAGCGTGATGGCTCGCTATAACTAAAGCAACAGTCTGTTCTCTTTCTTCTAGATACTCTAAAGCGCTTTGAGCCTCTTCTATCGATTCGACAGAAAAAATATCAAACTTACTTGAGAAGGCAGACAGCTCCAATCGAAACTGTTCAGCACTGATTGGGTTGTTGTCGAGACACAACACAGCATAACGATTCACAGATGTTTTAGCTCCGGTTAAAACTTCGCCACGCAAACTTTAACAATAAAAGGACATGATGAGTGGGAGCCAAGTATGATTCCTGATTAATGGACTAGAATAAGCATCAATAGTCTGATTTGTCTCAATGTTTTCTCCGCAGGTGGTTTGGGGTAGACTGACCGAAAATATCTAATAAGTGACGTTATGCAAAATCTTAAAAAAATCGGCGCCATTGGTGGTGCTATCTCATTAGCACTGTGTTGGCCATTGGCTGTCGGACAAATTGGTCAGTCCATCATTGAAGATGGTATTACCAATATGAATGATGAAATGATTAAAGGCGAAGTGGTCGAGTATCAGCGTGGCTATTTGTCTTCAGTCGTGCTGACTCGTTATTCAGTTGTTGATCCTGAGCTTAAAACGCAGTTAGAGCGTGATGGTATGCCAACGACGTTTGACGTAACCAGTGATGTTAGCCACGGTCTAACAAGCCTAACAGCAGATTCAAAATTGGTGGACAATGACTTTTTGCCTCTCACGATGCATAGCCAGACTCAACTAAATGGCAATACAGCATTTATCCTCGACCTAGACAGTTGGCATTATCGTAACGAAGCGCAAGGCGTTTCTGTTTCTACAAGCCCTGCAAAAGTAACAGGTGATGTGACGGTATTGGGTGATCTCAATTACCAAGTTTCCGTTCCTTCTGTTCAAGTGGATTTTGAAAACGGTGAAGAGCTTCATCTGAATGCATTGACAGGGCAAGGTAAAGGAAAGCAAGCAAAAGGCTACTGGTTAGGCGAGCAATCTTTCTCTCTAGAGAAGCTAGATGTGGTTGATGCGAACTTAACGCCTGTCTTTTTGATTGAAAATGCGAGCTACCGTGGTAACACTACGATGAGTGAGTCTGGTGATAAGCTGAACAGTCAATTAAACCTAGATGCTAAGAAACTACGTTTAACTGATGGGACGGATGTCGATAACTTTAAGTTGGATTTCTCAATTGCAGATGTGGATAGCCAGTCTTTTGATCAAATTATGTCTATCTATCAAAGCTCTCCTATGTTAGATGAGCAGGAAATTGCGAATTTATTGCCGCATGTCGATACGCTGTTTAGCAAAGGTTTTGATTTATCCGTGAACGAGCTTTCACTCGCGTTCGGTGACGGCAAGTTCCACAATGAGTGGCAACTATCCATCCCTGAAGGTACTGAGCATATTACTCAAGATCCAATGAAGTTGGTGACGGCCACTACTGGTGAACTTAGCACTTACTTCTCTGATGAATTAGTAACGCATTACCCATTTATTCAAGAAGGGATTGATGAGCTCCTTATTATGGAGTTGATCGAAAAAGTAGAGGGCGGTTATCAATTAAAAGCAGAAATTGGTGAAGGCAAATTGAAGTTCGAAAATGGGCATGAGTTCCCATTGGTGGCTCTACTTATGCCTGCTTTGATGCAACAACAGTAATTCGTGTTGTTGCGAATTTGTTCCAATTCAACGCTTAGTCTTTAAAAAGAGGTCGTAAGACCTCTTTTCTTGTTTTTATCACTGCGAAAACGTGATATTAATTTCGTAATATTTACATAGCAGGAGCAATGAGCATCATGGAACAAAATACGGACAACGTATTTAACTTCAGTGCAGGGCCAGCAGGTCTGCCTAAAGCAGTTATGCAGCAAGCACAAAAGGAACTAATCGATTGGCAAGGTCTTGGCACTTCGGTCATGGAAATCAGCCACCGAAGCAAAGAGTTCATCAAAGTTGCAGAAGAAGCCGAGCAGGATTTACGTGATCTTCTGAATATTCCGGACAACTATAAAGTGCTGTTCTGCCAAGGTGGTGCTCGTGCTCAGTTTGCTGCTGTTCCTCTAAACTTACTTGGTGATGCCGATACGGCAACTTACATCGATGGTGGTTATTGGGCTGAAAGCGCGGTAGCTGAAGCGAAAAAATACTGCGAACCAGACGTGTTTGATGCAAAAACAGAAATCAACGGGAAAGTCGCGGTTCTACCTGCAAGTGAATGGAAAATTGCTCCAGAAGCGGCTTACGTTCACTTCTGTCCAAATGAGACCATTGATGGTATTGAGATTAACGATCTTCCTATCACCGACAAACCGATTGTTGCTGACATGTCTTCGACAATTCTTTCTCGTGAGATCGATGTGTCTAAATACGGTGTGATTTACGCGGGCGCTCAGAAAAATATTGGTCCTTCCGGCATTGCTATTGCTATCGTGCGCGATGATTTATTAGGTATGGCGAAGCAGGTTCTACCAAGTATCTTGGATTACACTGTTTTGGCAGAAAAAGAATCAATGTTCAACACGCCACCAACCTTTGCATGGTACCTGTCTGGTCTTGTTTTCAAATGGCTGAAGGCACAGGGCGGAGTAAAAGCGATTGAGCAAGTGAACCGCGCTAAAGCCGCGCTACTGTATGATTACATCGATCAGTCTGATTTCTACCGTAATGGCGTGCACTCAGCGAACCGTTCTTTGATGAACGTTCCATTTCAACTTGCTAAGCCTGAACTGGATGCAACCTTCCTTGAGTTAGCAGACTCTAAAGGGCTGAAAGCGCTAAAAGGTCACCGAGCAGTTGGTGGTATGCGAGCATCCATTTATAACGCAATGCCGCTAGAAGGCGTTCAAGCGTTAGTAGACTTCATGCAAGAGTTTGAGAAAAACTACGCGTAAGCTCAAACTGATAGTTGTTCTCCAAAGCGTCGCTATTGCGGCGCTTTTGTTTATCTCAACTCACATCATTCCAGGAAGGTAAAATGACCAAGGCAAATATTGAAGCGCTGACTAAGCAGTTCCCACTCTTGGCTGCACTTATTGATCTTGAAGAGGTTTGTTGGTTCAACCCCCATATCACTTCCTTGGAGGAAGGCTTACCTCATGTCGGGTTAGATGAAAAAGATATTCAAGCGGCGAGTGAACGGCTAACACGATTTGCGCCTTATTTGATGAAAGCGTTTCCCGAAACGGAAACGTCGCGTGGCGTTATTGAGTCCGCAGTGGTGGATATTCCCAATATGAAAGTGCGTTTGGAGCAGCAATACGACACGCCAATATTGGGCCGTTTAATGCTCAAAAAAGACAGTCATTTGCCAATTTTTGGTTCGATCAAAGCGAGAGGTGGTATTTATGAAGTGCTCACTCATGCAGAAAAGTTGGCGTTTGAAGCCGGCTTGCTCTGTGAAAGCGATGATTACAGCAAATTGTTCAGCAATGAGTTTCGGCAGTTTTTTAAGCCGTACAGTATTGCGGTTGGCTCAACCGGCAATCTTGGTATGTCCATCGGCATCATGAGTGCGAAGTTGGGTTTTTCAGTTTCAGTCCACATGTCTGCGGATGCGCGGGAATGGAAGAAAAATAAGCTCCGGTCACATGGTGTTAATGTCGTAGAGCACCAGGAAGATTATGGTATTGCTGTCGCGCAAGGTCGTAAAGAGGCAGAAAAAGATCCCAACTGTTTCTTTATCGATGATGAAAACTCACGGACGCTGTTTCTAGGTTACTCTGTTGCGGGTGAGCGTCTTAAGCAGCAATTTGATGACTTGGGAATCGTGGTTGATGAGCATCATCCATTGTTTGTTTATCTTCCTTGTGGTGTTGGCGGCGGGCCTGGTGGGGTGGCATTTGGCTTGAAGGTAGCATTTGGCGAGCATGTCCACTGTATTTTCGCAGAGCCAACGCACTCACCGTGCATGCTGTTGGGCGTACATACAGGCTTGCATGACGATATTTCGGTACAAGATTTGGGTATCGATAACATCACCGCCGCTGATGGTTTGGCAGTCGGGCGTGCCTCGGGATTTGTCGGAAGAGCGATGGAAAGGCTACTTGATGGTTTTTACACCATTGATGACGCTCGTATGTATCACCACTTGGGTGAGTTAAGTGAACTGGAAGGTATTAATCTAGAGCCTTCTGCATTAGCCGGTATGATTGGGGCAGTGCACGTCTCGAATAACCATGCTTATCAGTCTCGAATGAAATTTGACGAAGAAAAACTCAAAAACGCAACACATCTTGTTTGGGCAACAGGTGGGGGCATGGTTCCGGAAGATGAAATGGCGGCTTATCTCAAAAAATCTGGTCGGTAAATCAGCACTGTATACGTGCTTAATTAGGTAACTAATAATACAGGAATAACAAAAGGGCTCATCGTTTGATGAGCCCTTCTCGTCACTGAAAATCGAATTATAGAGATTGTAATAGCTGGTAGTAACGACCTTTTTGAGCGAGTAGCGTTGGATGGTCGCCTTGTTCGATGATCTCACCTTGTTCCATCAAACAGATGCTATCCATACTTTCTAGCTCTATCAGTCGGTGTGTAATGAATACTACTGTCTTATTAGCAAAGTGTTCATTGAAAAGCGCCATCACTTTTTGTTCCGTACGCTTATCGAGGCCTTCAGTCGGTTCATCTAAGAGTAGGATTGGGGCATCACGTAGCAATGCTCGAGCAATACCGATTCGACGTTTCTCACCACCAGATAACTGACGACCGCCGTCGCCTAACCAAGCGTCTAACCCCGGCTCTTCAAGAAGTCCGCCAAGTTCGACTTTTTGTAAAATAGTAGACAGTTGCTCATCACTTGCATCCGGAGCGGCCATGAGTAAGTTGTCACGTAGTGTCCCGTTTAGTACATCTACGCGTTGACTGACCACAGTCATTGCTGCTCGCAGGTCCGACTCGCTCCAATCTTGCAGTTTTGTACCACCGATTCGAACTTCACCTTGGTTAACATCCCAGTAGCGGCAAAGAAGCTGAATCAGTGTTGATTTACCTGAACCTGTTTGACCTACAATTGCAGTTTTAGTGCCCAACGGTAGTGAGAGTGACAAGTCTTTCAGCACCTTTTGCTGACCGTCAGGGTAAGTAAAATCTATGTTGTCGAATTCAATGTCTAACGTTGTGTCTTTATGTTTCGACTGCTCAGGGAAGACAACGTCAGGTTCAGCCAAAATTACTTCATTTAAACGACGAGCAGAGGTCAACGTTTGACCGAGATACTGGAATGCGCCCGCGATAGGCATCAGAATCTCAAAGCTCGCCATGGTTGCAAACGCAAACAGCGCAATCCAAGGATCAGGAGCACGACCACCTACGCCGTCTGCAGCAAACCAAAGCATCACAACCAGTGTAATGCCGTTCACCAGCATAAGCAGGCCTGAAGCCATGCCCGTTAAATTCGCGTTCACAAATTGGTTAGACAGCAACTGCTTCTGCTTCTCTAGAATGAGATTACGATAACGTTCTTCTGCTCCAAAGATACTCAGTTCACTGTAGCCTTGAAGCCAGTCCAGTGTCGCCACTCGCAATTGCGCTTTATGATGAGTGAGATTCTCGCCATTATTTTTACCCAGTTTATAGAACAGCACTGGCCATACAAACAACATGACGGTAAGAATCGAGCCAAGCAGTAGGGCGAGATGCCAATCAAAGAACGCCAGGACAGCCGTTAAACTCAATATGCCAAAAATACCAATCACGACAGGGCTGATAAGTCGAAGGTATACGTGATCCATCGCATCTACGTCCGCTACTAAGCGGTTGAGCAGATCGGCATCACGCATCGTAGAAACACGACCCGGAATCAGTGGTGCAAGTTTCTTAAAGAAGAAGATACGTAGATCGGTAAGCAGCTTGAACGTTGCATTGTGGCTAACGACACGTTCTCCCCATCGACCTGCGGTTCGAGCCATTGCAGCGCCGCGTACCCCGGCACCTGGTAACATGTAGTTGAAGGTCTCACGAGCAACCGTCAAGCCTGCCACCGCTGCGGCTGAAATAAACCAACCTGATAGCGTTAATAAGCCAATAGACGCCGCTAAGGTCAGAAATGCCAGTAGCATACCTAGCGAAAGACCAAACCAGTGTTTTTTATAGAGTTTTAGATAAGGGAGTAAATCACGCATCTAAGTTCCCCTTGTCTGTTTCACGTTGTGCGAGGTTCGCTTCCAACATGTCTTTAAATAAGCCATCTTCTGTCGACAGTGTGGCGTAATCACCACGTTGAACAATCTGGCCGTCCTGCATAACAAGAATTTGCGATACGTTTTGTAAAGGCGCAAGTTGGTGAGTAATCATCAAATTCGTTGTGGCATGCGCATACTTGTTAATGCCTTCCATCACGAGTTTTTCACTGCGAGCATCTAAGCTTGCGGTTGGTTCATCTAATAACCAAAAACGACCATTTTGTAGCATGGCGCGAGCCAGTGCTAAACGCTGCGCTTGGCCGACAGATAAACCACCAGAACGATCAGATATCGGATAATCCAACCCATGCATTTCAACAAATTCAGCAGCGTGAGAGTCATTCAACACAGAATGTACGTCTGCATCCTGAATATTGTGCTTACCTAGTGTGATGTTATCTCGAATGCTACCGTGTAATAGCATCGGGTTTTGACCAATCCAGCTTACTGCCTCTCGCCATGTGGCTAGATCCAGTTGCGACAATTCACAACCATTAATCTTCAAGCTACCTTGATAAGGCATGAAACCGAGGATGGTGTTTACCAAACTTGTTTTACCTGCACCACTTGGTCCAACCAAAGCGGTACTTTTGTTGGCTTCAAGAGAGAAGGATAGGGGACCTGCGAGCTGCTTACCTTCCGGACTAAAAATGGTTAACTGGTCCGCTTCAATATGGATAGGGCTGTTTTTATCTAACGCTTGGGTACCATCTTTGATTTGATCGACTTCTAAATCCAGAAACTCGACAATGCTTTCTGCTGCGCCAACCGCTTGCTGTTTCGCATGATAGAACGTGCCCAAATCACGTAATGGCTGATAAAACTCTGGAGCAAGAATCAGAATGAACAAACCAGCAAAGAGCGTAACACCTGTGCCGTAGTAGCCGAAGTCCAGCTCCCCGATATAACTAAAGCCAAAGTAGACAGCGGTAATTGCGATAGAAATGGAAGTGAAAAACTCTAACACCGCAGAAGACAGAAACGCGATTTTCAGAACGTCCATGGTACGAGTACGAAAGACTTCTGAAGCACCCTTTAGCGTCTCAGTTTCAGATTTTGTTCTATCGAATAAGCGAATGGTTGTCATTGCTTGCAAGCGGTCATAAAAGTGACCCGACAAACGCTGCATCGCTTTAAAGTTTTTACGGTTTGCTTCTGCGGCTTTCATCCCAACCAGTGCCATGAAAATAGGCACCAGTGGTGCAGTGACCAGGAAGATCAAGCCTGCTGCCCAGTTTACTGGGAATACGACAACCAAAATGATGAAAGGCACTAGTACCGATAATGACATTTGAGGCAAGTAGCGTGAGAAGAAATCTTGCATATCTTCTACCTGCTCTAAGATGAGCGTTGCCCAACTGCCAGCAGGTTTGCCTTTGATGTAAGCTGGCCCAAGTTTATGAACTTTATCTAAAATGAGTTGGCGAATATAAACTCGAATTTGCTCCCCGCAACGGTAACCGGCAAGCTCTCGACCCCAGGTACAAGCAGCTCGACCGATAACCGTGCCACCGAGCCCAACAAAATGCCAAATGAGGTCGGCTTTGTCGACTTGGTCAATGATTAACTGGTGCAGAATGGAGGCGAGCAGGGCTGCTTGAGCCAATAAAAACACGCTTGAAAGTACGCCTAGGCCTATCGCAATCATAAGCCAGCGCTTGGCTAACTTACTTTGTTGCTTCAGCCACTTATTCAAGCTGCTTTGCTTTTTCTTATCCATCGTGAAGGCTTAATGATAATTGTTTTAATGAGGCGGTAGTATACAAAAGAAAACCCAGCGGGAATACCGCTGGGCTTTAAGGATATGACACAAATGTGAAAAGTTATTTGTCACCAAGTGAGTCTAAGAAACGTTCAGCATCTAATGCAGCCATACAACCTGTACCTGCAGAGGTGATCGCTTGACGGTAGTTGTGGTCCATTACGTCGCCAGCTGCAAATACACCTTCGATACTAGTTTGTGTTGCGTTGCCTTCAAGACCTGATTGAACGATGATGTAGCCATCTTTCATGTCTACTTGGCCTTCAAAGATTTGTGTGTTTGGCTGGTGGCCAATTGCGATGAATGCACCCATTACATCGATATCTTCTGTCGCACCGCTGTTCACGTCTTTAATGCGGACGCCCGTTACGCCCATATCGTCTCCCAGTACTTCATCGAGAGTGCGATCGGTATGAAGAACGATATTACCGCTTTCAACTTTATCCATCAGACGTTTCACAAGGATCTTCTCTGCGCGGAATGAATCGCGGCGGTGGATCAGGTGAACTTCTGACGCAATGTTAGATAGGTATAGCGCTTCTTCAACAGCCGTGTTACCACCGCCCACAACTGCAACTTTCTGATTACGGTAGAAGAAACCGTCACAGGTTGCACAAGCAGAAACGCCGCGACCTTTAAATGCTTCTTCAGACTCAAGGCCAAGGTATTTTGCTGATGCGCCGGTAGATATGATTAAGGCATCACAAGTGTACTCACCTGAGTCGCCTTTTAAACGAAATGGGCGTTGTGATAGCTCTACTTCATTGATGTGATCAAATACGATTTCAGTTTCGAAACGCTCGGCGTGTTCTTTCATGCGATCCATCAATGCTGGACCTGTCAGTCCCTCAGCATCGCCTGGCCAGTTTTCAACTTCAGTTGTGGTGGTTAGCTGACCACCTTGTTGCATTCCCGTCACAAGCACAGGGTTTAAGTTTGCACGCGCTGCGTAGACGGCAGCTGTGTATCCTGCAGGACCAGAACCAAGAATTAATAATTTACAGTGTTTTACGTCGCTCATTATGGCTCCAAAAAGGGCGTAACATTTCCCTCGATTGTATGGAAATTCTTAGTGCTTTAAAAGCATAAACAACGATTGTGATCGAATAATTGGTTATAGATTAGAACCCACTAAATATTGATAGAGAACGTTGACTTCTAGCATAAAATTCTATTCGTAGTAGAGAAGTCTAGTTTCAAATATTGTCAAAGCGTAAAACTGAAACATGACTCTGTTTTTGTGTTTTAATTTGGTTTGTTATGTCGTTTTCGTCGTTTTGTTGAAGCTATCAACGTTAAAAGCTGGTAATTGCAGAATATTTGCGTAACCTAGTGTGTAAATTAAATGTTAATTAATGTGCCTCATTAAAGGAGCAAATGATGTTACATTCACGTGAGAATACTCTACATTTAACACAGCTCAGCATGGCAGCAATTGAGCAGCTTTCCCCATCGTTTGAAGAACTGCCTCGTACCGAACATGCAGATGGTCAGTATCGACTACGACGTTATTCTGTGGTTGGTTTTGATAACGGCAAAGTCATCGACTTAAATAAAAATAGCTTTGTTCAATCCTCTGATATCAACCGATTTCAAGGTGATGTTGTAAGACAATTCGAGCCAATTGAGAAGGATATTCTTACCAGCGATGGCTTTCGAGAAATGTGTGAATTGTTTGTCAATGCGAATCATCTGCCAAACGGTCAAGAAATAGAAATTCACCAAATCCGTATCAGGGCACTGGAAGAAGAAACCCAAGTAGCACCTGAAGGTGTGCACCAAGACGGTTTTGATCACATTGCAATGGTTGGTGTGGGACGCCATAACATCATCGGTGGCGACATCATGCTTTACAGCAGCCATAACCAAGCCCCATTTTTCCGTAAAGTGCTAGAAACCGGAGAGGTCGCAATCTTGGCTGATAGCAAGCTGTGGCATAACGCGTGCCCAATCCGCTCTGTTATTGATGACGAAGCGGGCCATATGGATGTATTTGTACTCACTGCTACGGATAAGCGTAATGAACTTCAATCTTAATCAGATCAGAGCGCAATTTCCGGCGTTGGCTCAATACCACAACGACAAGCCTGTGACGTTTTTTGATGGTCCAGGTGGCTCACAAGTGCCTCAATCAGTACTAGACAGCATGGTAGGGTATTTAGGTCGTTTCAACGCTAACTTAGGTGGACATTATTTTTCTAGCCAAGTGACCGTTGACGTAATGCAAAATGCGCGTGAGTCGGCTCAGGCTCTACTTAATGCCCCTTCATCTGGCAATATTGTCTTCGGTGCCAATATGACCTCACTAAGCTTTCAGCTTAGTCGCGCGATTAGTCGAGATTGGCAAGCAGGAGATGAGATCATTGTTTCCGCTTTGGATCACTATTCAAATGTATCCAGCTGGCAGCAAGCGGCAGAAGATAAAGGCGTTACGGTTCATCAAGTTCGTATCAACGAAGAAGATTGTACGCTGGATATGGAGCATTTAAGCCGCCTTCTTTCTGATAAAACGCGCCTTGTCGCTGTGACTTATGCATCGAACACGACGGGCTCTATTGTGGATGTACAGCATGTAGTCAGCATGGCGCACAATGTTGGGGCACAAGTTTATGTGGATGCCGTCCATTATGCGCCTCATCATTTGGTTGATGTTCAAGCGTTAGGTTGTGACTTTTTAGCTTGCTCAGCTTACAAGTTTTTCGGACCGCACGTTGGTATTGCTTACATAGCCGATCAGTGGCTCCACAGTATTCGCCCATACAAAGTCGAGCCTGCCACTAATATAGGTCCAGGTCGATTTGAAACAGGAACGCAAAGTTTTGAAGGTCTTGCTGGTGTCGTTTCTGCGGTTGAGTATCTGGCTCAATTTGGTGAAGTCGGTTTACCTCTTCGCCAACGGTTGGAGCAAAGCTACCAACTGTATGAACAACATGAGCAGCGCTTGAGTGAGCGTTTCTTACAGCGTTTGAATGCATTAGATGGTGTCAATCTATTCGGTATCGCAAAGGAAGATAGCCAACTCCGCACGCCAACTTTTGCGCTAACGTTTGACCGATATTCTCCAGAGTTCATCGCGAAAACACTGGGTGAACATAACATTTGTGTATGGAATGGTCACTTTTATGCGTTGGGCTTAGTTCGTCAACTTGGTTTAGAAGAATCGGGTGGTGTAGTGCGAATTGGTTGTATGCATTACAACACAATAGAAGAAGTCGATATGTTATTCGATGTGCTAGAAAGCATCCTTGACGCATAACTAACGATTTCTTCCTAATAGAAAAACAAAAGCTCGAGTCAAACTCGAGCTTTTTTCATTTTTATTTGAATCAACGCGTTCTGCAAGCGATTACTCACTAACTTCAACTTCATAGGAAGTGAATTTTCTTACATTAATAACGCCAGTATCAAAGATGAGGTATTGACCTTTAATGCCTTGCAAAGTGCCAGTAACAACCGGGTTTTTATCGAAGTTATGCGAAGTGATCTTCGTTGGGTGCTGTTGTACCGGGTAGCTAAGGTCGGTAATGCTTTCGTTTAATACTTCAATGGCATCTTCGCCGAATTGCTGTTTTATCTCGGCAATTTTCTCTTCGACTAAAGGCAATAGCTCAGCAAAACGGTCCTGCAATGCCATAGGTTCACCGTCACCTTTTAGCAGTGTGCGCCAATTGGTCTTGTCTGCGATATGTTTCGCCAGTTCAACTTCAATTAAACCGGAGATATGGCGAGTTTTTACTTTAAAAATTGGCAAGCCCTGAGTCGCGCCTTGGTCAATCCAACGAGTCGGGATTTGAGTATGACGAGTAATACCAACTTTTAAGCTGGATGTGTTGGACAGGTAGACAAAGTGATCCACCATGCAATTCTCTTCACCCCATTGTGGTTCGCGACAAGTCCCTTGATCGTAGTGGCAGGTCTCTGGCTTCATGATACACATGTCGCAGCTTGCTAGCTTTTTCATGCATACAAAACAGTGGCCTTGCGAATAACTCTTTTTCGTTTTCTTTCCACATGAGCAACAAAAAATATTGCCAGTGTGAGTCAGTGTGAGCGTTTTACCCAGAAACGGAGTTAAGTCGATTTCTTCCTCACCGACAGGAAGACGGTAGTTGACGGCACCGTCCAGAGAAGCACGCATTTTGTTTAGCGTGCCAGTTGCAATTAATGACATGACATTACTCATTATTGTGTTTTTGCACAGTATATACTGAAGTGGAGAAGAGATGCAGGGTTGACAGGAGCTTTAAAGTAAATGTCTTGCACTAAATTATTATGCATCGTGTTTTATTTTCTAAAAATTATGGCTGTGAAATGCTTCGCAAATAGAAGTTGAGCTGCACTTTTTAGAAATTTTAAAACGTGATAACGGTTCAAAATCCGTTACTATGTGTCGAAACTAAGAATTGAATGAGAAAGTGATTTTATTTCTTGATAAATCACCTTGATTTCATTTTTTGAAATTATTGAACCTCACGTATTGCATATAATCTCAGCAGGTCACTTGCCCATGAAGTGGATCCATAACTTTATCTTTGCTCTTTCTATTTGCACTATCAGTTTGGTTGCCCTTTATAGTGTGCTTGGCGATACGCGAAAGCTGACCATTACACCTGAGCATTTCAATATCTATGCAACTAAAGATGCCAGTGAAGGAGGTGTGAGTGAGGCTGATATCACATACGATCGGCAAAGCCTAGTTCTTAGCTGTGAACTAAAGCAGAGCTCGTATGCTTGGCCTTACTGCGGAATCTCGGTTTATACCGATTCAGCAACGCCAACACAGGGTATTGACCTTTCCAACTACCATACGATTCGATTGAAGGTGCGATATGAAGAGGCAGGAATAGGGGCTAACACTAGCCACGACCTACGTTTGTATCTTCGCAATTATAATTCTGAGTATTCCAAGCCGGACGACGAGTACACCATTAAATATAATGGTATGCAGTTTTCTCCATCGGGTTCGAGCGATATTGTCGAAATTCCGATTAAAAATCTTCAGGTGATGACCTGGTGGTTAGTAGATAACGGAGTCGCGATTGAACACTCTGCACCTGAATTTTCAAACATCACACGTATTGATATTGCAACTGGGTCTGGTGCGGCACTTGGTAAACATAGAATTGTAATTGATAAAATTGAGTTTGAAGGCGCTTACCTTGCGCAAGAAACATTGTTGTATGCATTATTATTCTCTTGGATGGCGCTTGGACTGGCGTTTTCACTGCATGAGTTACGAAAAAATAGAGTGGCTTATGAAAAAGCGCAAAAGCGTCACCGTCATTTGGAAAAGGTGAATGATACTTTGCGAGCTCAAAACTACGAGTTTGCAGAGTTAGCGCATCGAGATGCTTTGACGGGCGCGATGAACCGATATGCTGTGCAACACTGGCTGGAACAACAATCTCGTCAGGTTCGCTGGGGGCATAACACCTTCAGTATTCTCTATTTGGACTTGGATAAGTTTAAAAAGGTGAACGACAAATTTGGGCACCAAATGGGGGATGACATATTGCGCGAATTTGTCATGGTGGTAGCGACTTCTATTTACTCAGACGATCGACTCGTTCGTTGGGGCGGCGAAGAGTTTGTCGTATTTTGCCCTGATACCAATATTGAACAAGCGTTAGAGAAGGCAGAAATGATTCGCAAAAATGTGGAGGATCATTTGTGGGTGCACGGTGAATCATTAACTTGCAGTATTGGCATTGCCCAAATGCAGAATGAACGCGTCTCAGAAACCATGGCGAGAGCTGACGAAGTGTTGTATCAGGCGAAGCGCAATGGTCGCAACCGAGTGGAAGCTCATTATGGTTTACTTGCTTGCGAAAAGAAGCAAGCCTGATAGCCGTTCACTGAAAGGAAAGAAAAAAGGTGGCCAACTGGCCACCAAGAGGGAAACTGCTGAACACCACTTAGGGGGGAAGTTTGGGTTATCGATACGATTACCGTGAGCAGCAGTGTAGTGCTAATCGAACTTGCTATTTTTACCAGAACAACCAAGCGAAAAGCGTTAGTGCAGCAATACAGGCAATGTTTAATACGAAACCAATTCGCATCATTTCTTTTTGCTTGATATGACCCGTACCGAACACAATCGCGTTTGGAGGTGTTGCAACAGGTAACATAAATGCACAAGATGCAGCGACGGCAATCAGTGCAGAGAGAATAACCGGAGACATGCCTAAGGCTTCTGCAATGGTCGCAAATACAGGGACAAGTAGCGCAGCACTGGCGGTGTTACTCGCAAACTCAGTCAAGAAGACAACAAAAGCAACCACTGCAAGAATCGTTAAGAGAATACCGGCTTGCTCAAGGAAGCCTGACAAGCTATGAGCCAAAAATACGCTTGTTCCGGTTGCTTTTAGGACGTTACTCAGACAGATACCACCACCAAATAGGATTAACACACCCCAGTCGGTTGTTTTCTCAATATCTTTCCACTCGACGGCGCGAGAAGCACCAAGTAGAAGGATGGCGCCAATGGCTACAAGAGTATCGAACTTCGCGAAGCCACCCAGCATAGCGTTAATAGGCTTACTGAATATCCACAAAGTTACGGTCAGTAAGAAAATCGCCAACGTAATCATTTTGCCGTTTGTCCATTCGACTGGTTGATGGTCAAGGTCAAACTTGTGGCTAAGGTCAGGCTTAGTCATCGTGTACAATACGAGGATAGCGATTGGCATTAATACTAGGGAAATAGGTACACCAAACTTCATCCATTCAGTGAAGCTTAGGCCAACTTCAGCGGCTGCAATTGCGTTTGGTGGGCTACCAACCAGTGTTGCAATACCACCAATTGAAGCACTGTAAGCGATGCCGAGTAGAACAAACAAAAAGGTGTTGTGGTTTTTCTTGGCGTCTAGCTTTGTCATCACACCCAGCACAAGCGGTAACATCATCGCAGCGGTGGCGGTGTTTGAAATCCACATTGACAGGCCAGCACTCACACCAAATAGCATGAATACAGCGACAGACATTTTTCCTCTTGCCAGCAATAGTACTTTATCTGCAATAGCTTGATCTAACTTTTGTTTATGCAGAGCCGCAGCTAGTGCAAAACCACCCAAAAATAGAAAAATGATGGAGTTGGAAAAGTTATTCAGTGCGGCTTGAGTGTTGAACACACCCAAAAATACCGCAAGTAGTGGTATGAGCAGCGCGGTAATGCTGACGTGAATCGCTTCGGTTAGCCACAAAATAGCAACAAAAACTAAGATGCTCAGGCCGGTTACTACTTGTGGTTCAAAGGGTAAGGTATTAAACAAGATAATGAACAATAGGATATTCGCGTTCAAAATCATGCTGTTGCGGGTGAAGAACCAATTCTTCAATGTCACAGCGAGTGCGGTCATGGGTAGTGCTCCTTTTGCATTGCCTTTTGTCGGTTTTTTTATGGCAAAGTAACTGACTTGTAGTTATTTATTGATGAAATGTTACTTTGAATGCGAAAAAGAGTTTTGCCTGAATCGTAGAGCAAATTAGAAAGTGTGATGTTGAGAATTGGAAATGGGTAGAAAACTACCCATTTGTTTTGTAGAAATGTTACTAGGCTTGTGAGCCACGTTATTCCTCTATTCGACGGGGACTTGAAGAGGCTCGTTAGCTGTTTTATTTGGCTCTTTTACTGCGACGATAGGTTCTTGAGGGCCAAGGAACTTAGGCTGCGTATTGATAATATACAGGTCTAAAAACGCTTTCACACGGGCTAGCAGTTCTCGAACACGCATCGATGTTTTTTGCTTGTTGGCCGTCGGCCCTGCTACCGCGAGACACTGCGCATCAATGCTGTAAGCATCAGCGATGAACAGTGCGCGTTCACAGTGAAAGCGCTGAGTCACAATCAGAAATCGCTCCGAAGCAAAAATTTTTTTTGCTCGTACAATCGAATCTAAGGTACGAAAGCCAGCATAATCAAGGTGAATCACTTCTTCAGGCACGCCTGCTTTAAGTAAATCGCGTTTCATTGTCCACGGTTCGTTGTATGAACGGTGGGCGTTATCACCACTCAATAAAAACTGTTTTACTTTGCCTTGGTTGTAAAGCTCAATCGCCGCATTAATGCGATGAGTGTAGTAAGTGTTGAGGATCTTTCCGATGTATTTACTGGTACCAAGAACTACGGCAACCTCATGTTGAGGGATTTGCTCGTATTCAGTGAAAATGCTCTCTTTGGCTTGTAAAACCACCCACCGGTCGATGGCAATAACAGAAACAAGCAGACTAAGTGCAGAGATCGACAAAATCAAAGCAAATCGCTTCCAGGAAAATTTCAGCTTCCACTTTGATCTTATGCGAGAAAACAACAAAACGTTTTATATCCTTAACTAAAAATGTAGTTCTCATCATATCTGATAGAAACAAAAAGAGAGAAGCCCATTTATGCCAAAATCTGGTTAGGATGATAAAAAAATAAAAGCCCCTACATGGTAGGGGCTAATTATTAAACGAATTGTCTCAAGCTTAGAACGCAGTGCGTTTGTAGCGGCGGTAAACAGGTTGCCAGAACGACTGTTCAATCGCCACGTTCAATGCTTCATCAGTAATTTCTAATGCGACACCTTGTTCAATTGCCTTTTTACCAACGGCAAATGCGATTTTTTTCGATACTAAGTGGATTTCTTCCAGTGGTGGAAGTAGTGCACCACGACCGTTGATTGCTAGAGGAGAACATGTTGCGAGCGCGCGGCTTGATTCCATTAGCATCTCGTCGGTGACACGTTTTGCATTGACAGCAAGTACACCAAGGCCAATGCCTGGGAAGATGTAGCTGTTGTTACATTGTGCGATAGGGTAAGTGCGACCTTCATGAACCACTGGCTCAAATGGGCTACCTGTTGCAACCAGTGCTTCACCATTTGTCCAACGAATGATGTCGTTCGGTGTCGCTTCCACGCGGCTTGTTGGGTTCGACAGTGGGAAGACAATCGGACGCTTACAGTGTTTATGCATTTCTTCGATGACTTCTTGGCTAAATAGGCCAGGAGCACCAGAAACACCAATTAGTACCGTTGGCTTGGCGTTACGCATAACATCGAGTAGTGAGAAGCCATTTCCTTCATTTTCCCACTCTTTCGTATTGGTATGCTTTTGCACCAAGCGTTGTTGGAAATCAAGAAGGTTAGGCATGCCTTCTTGTAACAGACCCCAACGGTCAACCATGTAAACTTGTGAGCGAGCTTGCTCGTCAGAAATTCCTTCCGATACCATTTGTGCGATGATCGCTTCTGCGATACCACAACCAGCAGACCCTGCGCCTAGGAAGGTAATACGTTGTTTAGAAAGCTGAGTTCCTGCTGCTTTACAAGCTGCAAGTAGAGAGCCAACAGTAACAGCAGCAGTACCCTGAATATCATCATTGAAGCAACACACGCGGTCTTTGTAACGCTCAAGAAGAGGCATCGCATTTTTCTGAGCAAAGTCTTCGAACTGGATCAAAGCATCAGGCCAACGGCGCTGTACCGCTTGGATAAACTCTTCTACAAATGCATCGTATTCTGCACCCGTAATACGAGGATGACGCCAACCCATGTACATCGGATCAGCTAAGCGTTGCGGGTTATTGGTACCCACATCAAGCACGATTGGTAGCGTGTAAGCAGGGCTGATACCACCACACGCAGTATATAGTGACAGTTTACCGATAGGAATACCCATGCCGCCGATACCTTGGTCACCCAAGCCAAGGATACGTTCGCCATCTGTCACAACAATCACTTTAACGTTGTGGTTTGCTGCGTTGTTCAGCAAGTCGTCAATACGGTCACGGTTCGGGTATGAAATGAACAGACCGCGACCACGACGGTAAATGTTAGAGAAGTTTTCACATGCTGCGCCAACAGTCGGCGTGTAGATGATTGGCATCATCTCAGAAATGTGATTTTGCACTAGGCGGTAATACAATGTTTCGTTGGTGTCTTGGATATTACGCAGATAAATGTGTTTATCCATATCGCTTTCGAAACTTTTGTATTGCTGGTAGGCACGTTCCACCTGCTCTTGGATAGTTTCGGTCGACTCTGGAAGCAGACCTTCTAAGTTGAATGAACTACGTTCTTCAGCAGAGAATGCACTGCCTTTGTTCAAAAGAGGGGTTGCTAAAAGAGCCGGACCCGCATATGGAATATATAGTGGGCGTTTATCGTTGTTCATTGGGTGCCTTATGTAGGGTTGAAGGATGCGCACCAAATTTTAACGGGTTCACTATTTAGTTGTAAACATGCGTTGATGCACATCAATGTAATGTCGCAAAAAAATTCAGATACCGACGAAAATATCGGCAATATTGGTTGTTTAGAGATACCTAAAGCAGGATTTTTTTACTTGGGTATAATGTTTTGCATCATCAAATCAAATCCAATTTCTATGTTTCAACTACCTATCGACAGCCTGCAAGCTGAGTTTGACCATCATGTAAGCCTTAACCATCTTGTGGTGGAAGCCGAAACCGGGTCGGGTAAATCTACCCGCTTGCCCATGTGGGCGGCAAAACACGGACGCGTTCTGGTTATTGAACCACGTCGAATTGCTTGTACCTCGCTGGCTGAATTTCTTGCGGAGCAATCTGGAGAGCCAATAGGTCGCAAAGTCGGTTACGCGATCAAGCTTCATGCCTACTTTGATGAAAAAACCGAAGTTGTATTTGTGACTCCGGGGGTTGCACTGCGTTGGTTTTCGGAAAACAAGCTAGCAGACTTTGATGTCGTGATAGTGGACGAATTTCACGAGCGACGCTGGGATATTGATCTATTAACCGCCATTTTGAAGCAAGAAAATCAACATCGATTGATCGTCACTTCCGCTACCTTAGAAGGCGAAAAGCTAGCGCGTTACCTGGATGCTAAGCGTCTGCGTTCGGAAGGACGTTGCTTTCCAGTCACGGTGACACATCGTTCCACAGACAGCCGCTATTTACCGAACAAAAAGGGATGTGAACAGGAAGTTGTCGGAGCGGTAAAAGAAGCACTGGAAGATGAAGATGGCGATATTCTTGTTTTTCTCCCAGGACGTAAAGAGATCGCCCAATGCGCGCAGATGCTACAAAGCAGCAGTGATGTCATGGTGGTTAAACTTCATGCCTCGGTCAGTGATGAAGAACGACATCGTGCGCTGACGGTACAAAAGCAACGGAAAGTCGTATTGGCAACCAACGTCGCGGAAACCTCTCTGACCATTCCTAATATCCGTGTGGTAATCGATAGTGGTTTAGAGCGCAGAACTGTACAACGAAATGGACGTACAGCACTGACATTAACCAACATTTCTAAGGCCAGTGCCGCGCAGCGAATGGGGCGAGCAGGTCGCGTTACCGAAGGGGCTTGTATTCGTCTATATGGTGAGCACGCGCCTTTAGAGTTGGTGACACCTCCAGAATTACACAGAGAAGAGCTCGTCGAGCCCATGCTGGCAGCGGCTTGTTGTGGGTACCGTCTCTCAACACTCGATTTTCTCGACTCAATTCCCCCAAAGTCGCTAGAGGCATCTCATTCGACGTTGTTATCTATGGAAGCGATTGATGAGGATGGCAATGTCACGCAGCATGGGAGAAAAGTATATCCACTACCCATTGATGCACTGTTTGCCGATCTCGTTACCAGAATTCAAGCGAAGCCAGAGAAGGAAGCAATGATTGATTTGGCTGCCGCCTTATCTGTGCCTGCGCAGCTCTATCAGCGACAAAGTGGTGAAGTTGCTGAGCTTCTATCTCAAGAGGAGCCATACGGGTGTGATGCCTCTTTGCTTATCCGTTTGGTTCGGGGGGAGCGACTTCCGGGCATTGTCATTGATGCCAGCGCACTCGAAGAGGCGCAAGGTTTAGCGAAACAAATGCGAGAAGTATTTGAATTACCGGAACTTGACGTTGCCTCTCGATATAAACGTGAAGCGCTCTTTTTCTCCATCGCCTCATTGCACCCTGAGCTTGTGTTTGTCCGACGAGCTCGTCGAAGAGATGCTCTAGGAAATGGCGTAGTCGAGATGCTGGTTGGGCGTAACAGCCGCTTTCCTGATAAAGAAGAAGCGGCCATCGTGCTAGATAGCCATAGCGTGCCAGGACGAGGCGTTAAGCAAACACTAAACCTCGCATCGGTTATGATGCCTATCCCGCTGACGTTATTACGCGAACTTGAATTTGGGGAGTGGCGACAAGGTGAGACGAATTATGAAGAAGAGACGCCAAGAGCAACAATGCATTTGGTCTACGCCGGGCGAACAGTCTGTTCTGAACACCAAGCGTTACAAGGTGATGTTGCTGTTCAGTCTATTGTCGAAATGATAGAAGACGAGACACTGTTACCAGGTTTTGCTTCTCAAAGAAAACAACAAATCCAACACTGGAAACTCTACAACGCATTGGGCCTTAATGTCGAAGGAGAAGAGGTTAACGACTTGGCCTCCTTGACATTTTCTAGCTGGTTAAAGGATCAGTTGGAAACATTAGGCGTTGAAAATGTCGATGATATGGCGTTATTTGAACCGGAAGACTTAACATTTAACGGTGTTCCAGAATGGGAATACGACGATTTCACGGAGCAGTACCCTTTAGAACTTTCGCTGCCAGAACTCCAACTGGATGTTGAGTATTACGCGTCTCGCAAGCTGGTACAGGTCGTTTATCGAGAGGGAAACCGTAAGGGAGACCCGAAGCGTTGGGAGCTGCCACGCTGGGCTGGTTGGAAGATACAGTATAAAAAGGCCAGTCGAGTGATTGATGTGAAGTAGGTCGGCGGATGACGTTGTGACAAGAATTGATATTTTCTTGGTGAATCTATAATTATTTCATATTGATAGCGTTACTTGTGTGTTGTTTTTAGTTTCTTAATTGAAATATTAATCAATTGAATGCTTATATATGGCGAAGCTGTACATCAGTTGTTACAAAGCTGGTTTTAATATTTCCTTTTGTATGTAAATTAGGGCATAAAAGACGAATGTTTTATATCCCATTGCTATATCAAAACAGTTGAACGATATTTGGTATATCTCATTTTCGAGTGTCGGGGGCATAGAATGGATCAACAAGGAAAGACGTGCATTGAATTCGACTACACTAGCTTTTTAGGAGCGACAGGTAGTAAGAAATGGACCTTTTTAGAGGCATTTGCCACCATCGCGCCTATTTTCGGTTTGATGTGGAAACAGAACATTGCGGAATTGAGCAAGCCTGAAGATCGGTTGTGGGATGCCGCATTAAAATCGATGTCTTCTCGTAAAAGTGATGAATCCAATTTGGTCCGCTTAACCCAGCTAGCTAAACATGAAGGGATCAATGAATTGCGAGTCGTTATGCCATATTCGCTCGATGTTCAGCAAATCGAGTACATAGAATCTCGCAGTCAGTTGAAGGTGGATACGTCAGAACAAGATGTCCTTAACATCAAGTTTTAGGCTGAACATTTCCACTTCATCGATGTACCACTTAACAATAGTGCAATGAAAAGCGACCTCAAAGTAGGTCGCTTTTTATTTTGAGGTTTTTGTCGCAGGTCTTAGGAAATGTGATGAATATAGAGTATTTGCACTTAAATTAACAAAAATGTAACGTTTGGAAATGCAATTGTCATAACTAGCTTCTAACTTTGTGTTTTTAGGACAAATTACCGACTAAGTGGTTGGTACTGTAAGTTCGAATTAACGTCCCTTATTGGCATACAAGGATGATCGAGTCACCACGTCATTTGGGCATAAAAACAAACACAATAAGAAAGGAAGTCAATATGTCTTTGTCTCGTCGAGACTTTATGAAAGCTGCCTCTTCAACGGCGATTGTTACCGGGCTGGTGGGCTGTGGTAGCGATGCTAGTGAATCTGCTGCGGTTACCTTTGAGCACGGAGTGGCGAGTGGAGATCCTACTCAAACACAAGTAATCATTTGGACTCGAGTTACGACCTCAGCAAGCTACGCAGATGTAAGCTGGCAAGTTTCTTCTAATGAAAATTTTACTGATATCGTGCAAAGTGGCACTTTCGCTACAGATACGAGCCGAGATTTTACGGTAAAAGTTGATGTTCAAAACCTCAACGCAAATTCTCACTATTACTATCGATTCATGGTTGGAGATGTCACTAGCGAAGTCGGGCAAACTCAAACATTACCAGAGGGTGGTGTAGAAAAGGCATCCATGGCCGTTGTTTCTTGTGCAAACTATCCTGCTGGTTATTTCCATGTGTATCGAGAGATCTTAAATCAACATGAGCAAGAACCGTTTGATGTGGTACTTCATCTCGGTGATTACATTTATGAGTATGGGGCTGGTGGCTACGCTAGTGAAGATGCTGAGGCACTAGGGCGAGAGCCAAGCAAAGGCACTGAATGCATTACCTTAGATGATTACCGAAAACGGTATGCGCAATATCGCCAAGATGCTGATCTGCAAGCGTTACATGCGAGCCTACCAATGATTGCAGTCTGGGATGACCATGAGCTTGCAAATGATAGTTGGAAAAATGGTGCGGAAAACCATCAAGAAGAGGAAGGCAGCTTTAATGATCGTCGTGCAGCTGCGGCTGCCGCGTGGACAGAATGGTTGCCCGTTCGTGAAAACACTTTCTCAAACATGCTGATTTACCGTCAGTTTTCGTTTGGAAGTTTAGTCAATTTGATGATGCTCGACACGCGACTTGTGGGGCGTGATAAACCGTTGGATTATTTCTCGCTCAGCTCACCAACGATGGAAGCGATTGGCGGTTTAGTTGCTCAGTCGCGCAGTCAAGACCGAGAGCTGTTAGGCGGTGACCAACTCGCTTGGCTGATGGATGCGTTCAGTACGCACGACGCAACTTGGAATGTGCTAGGGCAACAAGTGTTAATGTCTCGTATGGAGTTGCCAAGTTCGGTTATGGCCACGATGTTTCAATTGTTTACTGCCACTGAAGAACAAAAAACAGAGGCGTTATTAGCAGTAAACTCTGCGATTACGGGTTACCTCTCTGACCCAAGTTCAGATACCATTTCTCTCCCGTATAACCTAGATGCATGGGATGGTTACTACGTTGAGCGAGAGAAAGTTTATCAACTGGCCAAAGCCAGCAGTGGTAACTTTGTCTGCTTGGCAGGAGATACGCACAACGCATGGGCAAGTGAGCTTAAAGACATATCTAAGCATCCTATCGGGGTAGAGTTTGCGACTAGCTCTGTGAGTTCCCCTGGGTTAGAGGCCTACCTCGCGTTAGACCCTGTCGCGATCGCTCAAATGGAATACACGCTGCCGCACTTAGTGTCAGAATTACAGTGGGCAGACATCAAACAGCGTGGCTTTATGCGCGTTACTTTTACGCCCGGCAAGGCAGAGTCGACCTGGTATTTCGTATCAACGATTAAAGACAAAACATATCAGGTGACGACCAAGTCAGCCTCTACAACAGATGGCACTACGTTAAATATCGGCTAAACTGAGCCTAATACGAAAAAAGTCCGCAAGCTAGTGCGGACTTTTTATTGGAAAGCGTTTAGCAATCTAGCGACAGTGCTAGTCAATCAATCCGTATTCTTTGCTCAGAACTTCGATGATTTCCGCTTTCGGATTCTCACTCAAATGAATCGGCTTGCCTGTAATCTTCTCGGCAATACCAATGTAGGTGCTCGAAATCGCCATCAAAGATTCGACGGGTAAAGCATTATCACGAGCGAGAGCTTCGCGCTCAGGCATACGTTCTTTGTTTAGCAAGATATCTGGGTCAGGGAAGTGGTTAAGTAGGAACTGGCGGAAACCTTCTTTTGAGTTCTCTACGATGTGACCTGCTTGGTACTCTTTAGCATCCCATATACGAGACGAGTCTGGTGTACCCACTTCATCCATGTAAATCAGCTTTTCATTGCCAGCAGCATCATGAACATAACCAAATTCGAATTTGGTATCGACAAAGATTTGGTCTATTTCTTCTAACGCTTGGCTGATAACGTTAAAGCCTTCTTTCAGCAATTTTTCGTAGAGTGCGATATCGTCAGCGCTTGAGAAGTTAAATGCTTCGTAGTTGTCTACGATGTTTTGACGAGTAATATTCACGTCATCCGCTTCTGGCACACCGGGAATGCCTTTTAGAATGCCTTTTGTGGATGGGGTCATTAGCAACTCTGGCAGTGCTTTGTCTTTTTCTAACCCTTCAGGAAGTTGGATTCCACAAAACTCGCGCTCGCCATTTGCGTAAGCGCGCCACATCGAACCCGTGATGTATTTGCGGCAGATGGCTTCGATTTTTACCGGTTTGGCTTTTTGTACAATCCAAACAAAAGGGTGAGGAATGTCTAGAATATGGCTATCTGCTAAGCCATTTTCTTTGAACAGTTTGAACCAGTGATTAGAAATCGCATTAAGCGCAGCCCCTTTACCCGGGACACCATTAAGACCACCTTCAGCATGCCAAATACAATCGAATGCAGAGATTCGGTCGCTAATCACCATGATAGCCAAAGGCGCATCTGGAGCGACATTGTATCCTTTTTCTTTGATCAGTCGGGCGCTGTCTTCTTCAGTTAACCAGTAAACTGAACGAACTTTTCCACTATGAACGGGTTTATGGGTGCGAATTGGCAGGTCGTCATTGACGGCAAGTACTTGATTAGCAAGGCTCATTGCGACATTCCTATCATCTTAATCAAACGTCAGAAAGAGAAGATATTCAGCAAAATGTGGGCGCTGAATAAATCGAATGTGGGCATCATACCAGAACTATTTTAACTCGCCAGAGAAAAAGCAAACGTTTGCCTGTTTTCTTTAATACTAAAAAAGCCCCCTTAAAAAGGAGGCGAGATGCAGGATGGATAACGTCGAACTTATTAGTGGTACTTATTAACTCTGCCTTCGACGAAAAAGACTTCACACTGATAGCGCTGCGCCATGTCGCGCAACATAGATTGATTCATAAGTGCAATTTTATTGGATGCGACAACAGCACTGGCATTGCCTGAGCGGATGGCTTTTATCACGATCTCGACTTCTGAAAGCTGTTGAGAGGGCTTCATTTGAATAACGTTTTTACAGCAAATATTAGAAGCAGTGAGTTGTTCAAAGTCTGGACGAGGGCAGTCTGCTGTAAACAAAATCCATTGTTTCTGCTGCGATAAAACAGCCAGCTTAGATAGAAGCTGATCCGAAACGGCCATGGGCTTAGTTGCTTGTGCCAATACGTTGTAACGAGAGTATGTATGAGATTGACTTTGTAACTGCATCTTACTGTTCCTTTATACATGCTGTATGTGTATACAGTAGTTTGTTTTGGTGACCTGATCAACCAGTTTCTCAAAAGTTATTTGCGGTTTTTTGAGAAGGAAATAAAAGGATTTGATTCTAAGTGATTGAATTTATGTGGTTGTTTTTCATTTTTGATATGTATAACATCAATTTAAAAATGTGAGGTGAGTAGAAAGTTGGACGAGAGACATACAGGGGTTTACTACTGTATATACAGGTGTTTTTCACGGACAGTGGTTTGTATACAGTGGAAGAGGGCTGATAACCGATGCGACATGCTATGTAGGATAGGAGGGAATACGAGATAGAGATTGGAAATAGGCTTGGGCGATCAAAAAAGCGCCTTATAAAAGGCGCTTTTGAAAATCAGTTCCATTGATTCCGTCTTGCTTAGCTCGCTCGTTGCAAACGTTCGCGCATTTGCAATTCGCCTTGGTTAAATAGGCGCACGTCGATTTTCGCCATATCGTAACAAGCTTTACATGAGTAGTGGTGCTTGCCATCTAAATAATCGTGACGAGTTACAAGACTAGGTTTTTTACACCAATCACAGGTGCCTTCTTCAGTGAACATTGATTTTCTCCCCACCTAGATTAATTTGAGTCGTTAGGTGTTATTTTGCGCCGGGCATTATGGCATAAAAGCGCGACTTAAGTTAAATGTCTGTTAATTTGTTTGAGAGGGAGATCGATTGCGGCGCTTGATTATATAGGTCTAAAAGCATGCTAGCCAAAGTATCCTGACCTATTTTTACTGTTTTGTAACATTTTGTGAGACGAGCTTAAAGGCATGATTGAGTCGCTTCATTTCTTCTTCACTGCCTCTTGTGTCAGGATGATAAAGCTTTGATAGCTGTCTATAGCGTAGCTTGATTGCTTGTAAATCAGGGATGTGTTGTGGTGTGTAGCCAAACATAGCACACGCGACGCTTAGCTTATGGTTCTCTGCCTGGGTTTTGGATTTCTTAAATTCTTTGAATACTTTCTCTAGCTGGCGTTTCAGTTGCTTGTTCGTAAACTCTAGCTCTTTTATTTTTTTCGCCATTCGTTGATTTTGGCTTTCCTCTTTGGCTTCAAGCGCTTTTCTATTCTGCTTAAGTTTCTTGATTACGAGAAAACTTAAGCCGCTGATGATGAGTATCGCCGCTAGCCAGATCAGCCATAAAAACGGCGAGTGTTCTACTTTGGGGTTTGCAACTGTGCTTTTCTCTTCCTGTGCTTGCTCAGCCTTTTTATCGAGCGACTTTATTTGCGAGACTTGTTTAGCTCGCAGTTGGTTGAAGCGCAGCTCTAACAGTTGATTATAAGCTTGTTCTGCTGCTGGATTATGCTGAGAAGCCATTTGATACAAGGCTTCAGTCAATTGAGAAGTTGTGACCTTATCTGGATTGCGCTGAATAAAATCGGCGAGAAGAAAGCCACGATCGGTTGGGTCATTGAGTGCGATAGAGGTTAGCCAATATAACGCTTGTGTTTCATTTTTTTCGCCATTTATCCCTTTAGCAAAGTCGTTCGCGAGCTGTTTTTGTGCAGGGAGGTAACCTTGGTTGGCGGATTGCTCTAGCCAGTAGCGCGTTTCTGGTGAGGCTTCAGCTTCGTTTGATGCCAATAATTGTTGTGCGTACTCGTATTGTTCGATGGGGTCATTTGGAGCTTGAGAGGCAAGTGAGTAGCCAGAAAAGCTGAGGCTAAATAAGCAGAGTAGGGCAGACGTTTTGACAGACATTAATATGTCAGGCCTAACGATAATGGTTAGGCCTGCTCCGGTAATTTTTTATTATTACCGTTATGGTGCAACCAAATTACTTCAGTGGCAAGATCTGGATTTCAACACGACGGTTGCACGCACGACCTTCAGAAGTTTGGTTTGAGCAAATTGGGTTACGTTCGCCGTAGCCGCGTGCAATTGCACGACCAGGTGCAACGTTTTGAGATACTAGGAATTGACGTACGGACTCTGCACGGCGCTCTGACAACGTTTGGTTATATGACTCACTACCTGTGCTATCCGTGTAACCGTCAATAACGAGACTGGTATCTGGGTACTCAACTAGGATGCGAGCAACACCGCGTAGAGTATTATGGATACTAGCATCAAGCTGGTAAGAGCTTGAAGAGAAGCCGATACCGTTTTCCATACGCAGTAAAAGCTGATTTTCACCAACACGCTGAACTTGTACGCCAGAGTTTAGCAAAGCGCGACGTAATTCCGCTTCTTGTTGGTCAAAGTAGTAACCAACGCCAGCGCCAGTCGCTCCGCCTGCGGCTGCACCAATGAGTGCATGCTGACGACGTTCTTTAGCATCATCACCCGTTGCTAGGCCGATTGCTGCGCCAGCGATCGCACCAATAAGCGCGCCTTGCGTGGTGGAGTTAGTTTCGTATTCACCCGTTGTTGCATTTTGGCGTTGAGTGGCTTGACAGCCAGTAAGAGCTAGCACTAGAGCTAGTGCAATAGGCATCTTTTTCAAGGGAAAATCTCCGTATAAAACTGAGGCGAAACCATGCCTCATAATGGGATGCGAATTATGAATAAACAAGCATTAATATTTGTTATGAGAAAGTAAGATTGATAAGAGTTTCTGTAAGAAAATTCCTATCAATACTGCCAAAGCTCTCAAAGTAAGCCCCATAGACATCGAAGTCATTGCTGCTTATGTGAATCCTTTACTATCCTGGCTATTTCGATGAATCGCCCAACATTTTGCGTGCTTGTTCGCCGCCCACTCCACGGTTAACTGAAACCTTTCTACCTTTCTTTAAGCCCACTTCGTAGTCTTCAGTTAGGTTTTTCATCGCTTCTTTCAATTGCTTCTTGAACGTTTCGCGGTCAATGTTTTGGAATTCTTTATCAATATAGTCATTAATTTTATTGGCCGACTCTTCATCTGGAGAAATAATTGGCAATTTTTCAATCGCGCCTTCCACCCAGCCAGATACAAATGAGTTCACACGGCGAGTCACTTCCTGAGAAGAGGTGCCGGTGCCAGCAAAGCTGTTTCGGAATTGTCCGGTACTTTCGTTCATCTCGCGATAAACAATATCGAAAGCAAATGCAGCAAAAATAGCGCGATCTGCTTCACCGATAAATTCGACACGTTTGAGCCCTTTGTGATTCAACAATACTGCTTCGACACCGAATTTTGTGTTAATGCCGCGAATCACTCGCAATATGGTAGAACTGATGTTCGCTGGTAGCAAATGAGAAGATTGTGTTTTTCCCATTCTGATGAACTCAATATCGTCTTTATCGAGACCATATTTAAGCATGAGGCGATGTGCCATTTTGATAGCATTGGCAGCCTCATTAACATTAGCGGAATTGCCCAGTTCTAAGCACTTGGCGATTTTTTTCAGAGCTTTTTGTTTATCCATCGACAACCAGTAACGAAAGCAGAAAATTTATGAAGTCAGACATATTACCTTTTTTGACATAAAAACGAAATACAAGGTGGGACTGAAGCTAATTTCAGCACATAAAAAGAAGCCTCGCATTAAGCGAGGCTGGCGTTTTAGTTCGTCGTAATCAGTATGAAGTCGTACTTGTGTCTAAGAAGCCATTCTTCATTAAGATTCGTTAGAATTACAACCCGAGCTGGTTGAGCAAGTCATCGGCATCATCGTTTGATCCCGACGATTTAGATTCTTTCTCAGCCAACTGTTTACGTGTTGCCTCTAAAATGTCGTCTGGGTTTTCGTCTTCAGCAACTTCAAACTCTTCCAGTTGGATGAACTCAGTTTTATCCATTGCTAGTTCGAGATAGAAAATATTGTTGTTTTCGGTGGAGAACGTCACTCTGCGCGCTTGAGGGCGGTCAAGGTTGGTATCAACTTGTAAGATAACTTGCTTATTCAGCGCCAGCATTTTTGGTTGGTTTTGTGTGATGTTCGTTTGCAGGTCTTTACGAATTTTATTGGTGAAATCTCCAACCAGTTGGTTCATTAGCTCACCCAGAACATCTCCCACCTCGTCAGAAGTATGAGATATTGCCAGTTCTTCTTCTGGCATACCCATATTACGCATGTAGTTGGTGTAGATCTCTAATGCGGCTTTTGCCGTAAAGTTAATTACGACCAGCCCGGTAAACCCGCCATCAAACAGAACAAAACAGCCAAAATCTGGCTTGAGGCTAGTCTTGTGGATTTTTTGCACCATTGCTGAATAATTTACTTGAGAAGATGTCGCCGAAGTAAGTACGCCAGAAACAGACTGGCAAAGTTTGAGAAGGATATCTTCAGTGGTCACAATTTTATTTTTTTTCATTCTGAAAACTCATCTAGAAACGCGATTCGTTCCCCAATGTAGGCATCAAGCGTGAAAAAATAAAGCATAAGTTTAATTATTGTATCGAGATTCTGATTTGCTCGTCTTTTTAAATGTTGTAAAGTGACGAAATTCAAAGAGTATTACTTCACTAACTCTTTTGTGGTGTTTTTTCGCTTAGCGCCAATTTGTATGAGAAGTGAGCAAATAATTACACAACCCGCAGCTGATCGGATCAGCGTCGTAGGGGCAGGAAGCAAATGTTACCAAGATTACACTCGCAAACTGATGTCGATCCTCTTGTTCTTAGTTTTCTGAAAGAGCTTGAGCACGCCGGATTCACTGGTGATATCGAAAGCCAATATTCAAGCCGACTAGCGGTTGCCACTGACAACAGTGTTTACCAGCAACTTCCTCAGTCTGTCGTTCATCCCAAAACGACAGAAGATGTTTCTCTCCTCGGGAAACTGAGCAATAAAGAAAAGTACGAACGAATTACCTTTTCACCTCGTGGTGGCGGCACAGGGACCAATGGTCAGTCGCTAACCAAAGGTATTGTGGTGGATATGTCTCGCCACATGAACAAAGTGCTTGAGATTAATGAGAAAGAAGGCTGGGTTCGTGTACAAACTGGTGTAGTGAAAGACCAGTTAAATGACGCTGTTCGCCCTTATGGCTACTTCTTCTCTCCAGACTTATCTACCAGTAACCGTGCAACGATTGGCGGCATGGTCAACACCGATGCTTCTGGTCAAGGTTCTCTGAAATACGGAAAAACATCCGATCATGTTTTGTCGCTACAAGCGGTGTTTGCTGATGGTTCAATTTTAGAGTCGGACTTGTCCCATGGTTACCCAAAAGAAGGCGAGTTTGCTGCCAAGGCGCTACGTGTAACGGAATCCGTATGTCGTGAAAAACGCCAGCAGATCGTAGATAAGTTTCCTCCTCTTAACCGATTTTTAACGGGCTACGATTTAAAAAATGCCTTGAATGAAGACGGTGACCGTTTCGATATCACACGAGTACTTTGCGGCGCGGAAGGTTCATTGGCATTTATTACCGAAGCAAAGCTGAACCTGACGCCAATTCCGAAAGCGCGTACGTTGGTTAACGTTAAATACAACAGCTTTGATTCTGCAATGCGTAATGCACCGTTTATGGTAGAGGCGAAAGCGCTGTCTGTAGAAACCGTTGACTCAAAAGTGCTTAATCTCGCGAAGCAAGATATCGTTTGGCACACCGTGAGCGATTTACTTACCGATGTTCCAAATAAAGAGATGCTTGGCATCAATATGGTGGAATACGCAGGTCAGGACGAAGAGGAAGTTGCTGCTCAGGTTGCAGCGTTGACCGCCAAGCTCGATACCATGTTGGAAACAGAAGAAGCGGGCATTATCGGCTACCAAGTTTGTAACGATGTAGCGAGCATTGGGCGTATTTACAACATGCGTAAAAAAGCGGTGGGTTTGTTAGGCGCAGCAAAAGGTCGTGCTAAACCGGTCGCATTCGCTGAAGATACTTGTGTGCCACCAGAAAACCTGGCGGACTTCATTGTGGAGTTTCGAGAACTGTTAGACAGCAAGTCTCTGAATTACGGCATGTTTGGTCACGTCGATGCTGGGGTGCTTCACGTACGTCCTGCGTTGGATTTGTGTGACCCGCACCAAGAAGCATTGATGCACGAAGTTTCTGATGAAGTGGTCAAGCTGGTGGCGAAATACGGCGGTTTGATGTGGGGTGAACACGGCAAAGGTTTCCGTTCAGAATATGGCCCTGAGTTTTTCGGCGACGAGTTGTTTACTGAACTGAGACGTGTGAAAGCGGCATTCGATCCACACAACAAAATGAACCCGGGCAAAATCTGTACACCGCTGGATAGTGATGCAGAGCTTGTCAAAGTTACCGATACCAAACGTGGTTACTATGACCGTCAGATTGACGTTCAAGTACGTGACAGCTTTAAACAAGCGATGGAATGTAACGGTAACGGTTTGTGTTTTAACTACGATACCAGCTCGCCAATGTGTCCATCGATGAAAGTAACAGCCGATCGTCGTCATTCACCAAAAGGTCGTGCGGGTTTGGTTCGCGAGTGGTTGCGTCAGCTTACTGAGCAAGGCATTGATATTCTTGACTTAGAAAAGCAAACACTAGAAAACAAAACATCAATCAAAACCATGATTGACCGCGTACGTCATTCTATCAATCGTCGTCACGAGTATGACTTCTCTCACGAAGTGTATGAAGCGATGAATGGTTGTTTGGCGTGTAAAGCATGTGCGAGCCAGTGTCCGATTAAAGTCGATGTTCCGAGCTTTCGCTCGCGCTTTTTAAACATCTATCACTCTCGTTACCAACGTCCTGCAAAAGACTATCTGGTTGCAAACATTGAGACTATGCTGCCGATGATGGCGAAAGCGCCAGGTGTCGTAAATGGTGTTTTGAAGCAGTCGTGGGTGAAAAGTTTAACGGCATCTACGGTCGGGTATGTCGATGCGCCGTTGTTATCAGTACCCACCTTGAAACAACGAGTAGAGTCGCTGACAACGCCTTATGATCTGCAAGCGCTCAGTGGTTTGTCTTCGTCTGAAAAGAGCAAGCATGTTTTAATTGTTCAAGACCCATTCACTAGCTACTACGACGCTGATGTCGTTGAAGACTTCGTTAAGTTATTGAAAAAGCTGGGTATGCATCCGGTACTTCTGCCGTTTAAGCCGAATGGTAAAGCACAACACATTAAAGGGTTTTTACGTCAGTTTAAGGACACAGCAGCCGACACAGCGAAGTTCTTGGCGATGGTAGCGGATTTGGATATCCCATTAGTTGGTGTCGACCCTGCATTGGTGCTGTGTTATCGAGATGAATACGCTGAAGTGCTTGGCAGTAAGCGAGGTAATTTCGATGTACTAACAGCCCACGAATGGCTTTACCCAAGACTAGAAGCATTTGAAAGCGGAGAGCATAAGGCGCAGGAACCTTGGTATCTGTTTGCGCACTGTACTGAAAAAACCAAAATGCCGAATGCGGAAAAAGAGTGGGGCGCTATTTTTGCTCACTTTGGTGCAGTTTTGAATACGGTACCTGTTGGTTGTTGTGGTATGGCGGGTACGTTTGGTCATGAGGTTGATAAGTTGTCGATGTCGAAAGATATTTACAATTTAAGCTGGAAGCCAAGCTTAGATAAGTTGGATAACGAGAGATGTTTGATTACAGGCTATTCTTGCCGCAGCCAAGTTAAACGCTTTGAAGGAACGAAGCCCAAGCATCCCGTTCAGGCGCTGTTAACTTTGATATAATCACATCAAATTAAGCCCAGTTTTACTGGGCTTTTTTAGAAGCCACATACAACAATTTCAAAGGATATGAATCTTGAGAAAACTTGAACTCAAAGTCCCACCTGTTGTGGTGTTTTTGTTAGTCATACTTTTGATGTATGGACTTAAAGTTTTGACGCCGAGCATGAACATTCGAGTACCCTTTGTTGAATTTGTAGTAGGTGTATTAACTTTGTTGTCTGGTTACATGGGCATTGCTGGTGTGTATGAATTTCGCAAAGTAAAAACCACAGTAAACCCAGTAAAACCTGAAGCGGCATCTTCTGTTGTAAGAACTGGTGTGTTTGCCTTTTCACGCAACCCTATGTACACGGCATTACTGCTCCTAATCATAGCAACTGGTTTGTGGTGGCAGCACTTGAGTGTGGTGCTTTGTGGCGTGATATTTGTCAGTTATATGAATCGGTTTCAAATCAAGCCTGAGGAACGCGTTCTAGAGCGATTGTTTGGTGAGGAGTATGTGGATTATAAAAATCATGTTCGTCGTTGGCTCTAAGCATTGCGTTTAGTTTTGTTTGGATGAGACATAAAAAGAAAGCCCAACGGTCGACGTTGGGCTTTCTTTTAGTAAACAAGTTTTTTGTGCGCTTCTGATAGGGCAGTCGACTAGGCTGCCTTAACGAACTTTGCTAGGAATGCATCCTTACGTTCATTAAAGCGGCGTACAAGGTCGTCAACCGCTTCTTGGTCATATGGCTTCAAGCCACTTGCAACCATGCGCTTAATACCTTTACCAACGACTTCACCGTCTTCTTTAAACGCAAAGTTTAAGGTGACTACACCTCGTTTTCCTTCTACGTCGAATGTTGCGCCAGTGAAATCCACCTCTGGATGCGTAAGGTCTAAGCGTGAAAATTCGACTTCCATGCTTTCATAAATAACTAATGGACGCTGGCAGTTAATCATCATTTGCTTCTCTTCCATAAGAGGAACCATGATGTGAGGGAAGTTCATACCAGAAAATTGCACGTAATTTGTCACTACATGCTCAATAAATGCCGGATCGTGGTTAGTTTCACCTTCACGGGACATGTGTAAGTATTCTTTACCTGCCTCGTCAACAACAGCGCTTTCTTTGTCACACTTATTTTCAATATGAAGTGCTACACCATCGTTTACCATGCCAGAGAAGTTAAAACGCATCTTTTGGCTAACGCCTTCTTTACTAAGAAGCACAGCGAAAAGTAAATCTCCAGGGACACAAAAGCGTTTGTTGTCTTCATCATGAATTGGGTTGTAGTCACCTGCGACACGTTTTGCAAAGTGGCTTGCTTGTTCGCGAGTGAACTGAAACTGGTGATTAGTGTTTGAAAAATAAGGTGTTAGAAACATAATTTTTACGTAGTAACCAAAACTGTGTGGGATTATATGCGAATATCTGCGTAGCAATGGTCCATCCAGTGAAAACTTCACCGTATCCTAACAATAAGACACTATTTCGGCGGATAAACCGTTAAAAACGCATACTTTAGCAACGCTTTTATTTGTGAAAACAATAAACAACGACCTTTTCGCTCGCCTATCTTTTAAAGTATAGCCATCAAAGTAGACAGGCGTTCATAAATAGTGCCATCAACATGTTTAATCGTATGTAAAAAGGCTCCACGCTGAACGTAGAGCCTTCAAGTCATTATCTGTTTATTCGATGAAATGCCAGTTATGCTTGGTTATTGAACACTTGGTAACAAGCTCTCTGGCATGAGCGTGTTGTGGATAGCCAGCTTAAGCAGAGTATTTGCCTGTTCAATGTCTGGAGCAAAGTAGCGATCTTTATCGTAGAACGATACTTTTTCACGCAACATTTGTTTCGCAATCTCAATACGCTCAGAGGACTTGTTTGGTGCTCTAAAGTCTAGGCCTTGTGCTGCTGAGAGGTATTCTACCGCCAGAATACCGCGAGTGTTTTCGCCCATTTCTTTCAATCTGCGAGCCGCGAATGTTGCCATTGACACGTGATCTTCTTGGTTTGCAGATGTTGGCAAGCTGTCTACTGACGCTGGGTGAGCGAGCGTTTTGTTTTCACTTGCTAACGCAGCAGAGGTCACTTGAGCGATCATGAAACCAGAGTTCACACCACCATTGTCGACTAAGAACGGTGGCAGTTTTGATAGCGCGCTATCGATAAGTAATGCCATACGACGTTCAGACAAGCTGCCGATCTCGGCAATCGCAAGTGCTAGGTTGTCGGCTGCCATTGCAACAGGCTCCGCGTGGAAGTTACCGCCAGAGATGATGTCACCATCTTCAGCAAACACCAACGGATTATCTGATACGGAGTTCGCTTCTACTTGTAATACTTCCGCCGCATTGCGGATTTGCTGTAAACACGCGCCCATCACTTGAGGCTGACAGCGCAAAGAATACGGGTCTTGTACTTTTTCACAGTTAGTGTGCGAATCACCTATTTCACTCGATGTGTCTAACAAATGACGGTATGCGAGTGCTGCGTCCATTTGGCTGCGATGACCACGTACACGGTGAATGCGCGGATCGAATGGACGTCGGCTGCCGAGAGCGGCTTCAACAGACATTGCACCACAAACGGTTGCTGACGCGAAAAGGTCTTCCGCGATAAACAGGCCTTCCAATGCGAACGCTGTGGATGCCTGAGTCCCATTTAGTAGCGCTAAGCCTTCTTTTGGCGCCAGAGTGATAGGCTCTAGACCTGCGATTTTTAATGCTTCTTGCCCGGAAATGATTTTACCGTTGTGGCGAGCTTGTCCTTCTCCCAGTAATACAGTGCTCATATGGGCTAGAGGAGCTAAGTCACCTGATGCGCCAACAGAGCCCTTTTTAGGTACACAAGGGTAAACTTGTGCGTTGACTAGGTCGGTCAGCATATTAATGACTTTTAGGCGAATCCCAGAAAAGCCACGAGACAGACTATTGATTTTTAATACCATCATCAGACGAACCGTTTCATCTGACATAAACTCACCGATACCTGCCGCATGAGAAAGAACGATACTGCGTTGCAGTGTTTCTAAATCTTCTGGTGCTATTCGTGTGTTAGCCAATAGCCCAAAACCAGTGTTAATTCCGTAAACCGTTCTATCTTCCGCGATGACTCGGTCTACGACCTGTGTGCTTTCTTCAATGGCCGGAATGGCTTCAGGATCCAAAGTAAGGTTGACTGGTGAACGGCTCACTTGGCGTAGTTCGTTTAAGCTAATATGACCTGGCTTTAGCGTTAAATTTAACATCTCTTTCATCCTTACTTGAGCTTCTTCAGTTCTTCGTTGAGCATTGGCAAATCTAGCCCTTGCTCTGCTGCACATTGTTTAGCGATATCGTATCCCGCATCAGCATGACGCATGACACCAGTTGCTGGGTCGTTATGCAACACGCGGGCAATACGTTGTGAGGCATCTTCGCTGCCGTCACAGCAGATAACCATACCTGAGTGTTGCGAGAAACCCATTCCTACGCCACCACCGTGGTGCAGTGAAACCCAAGTTGCGCCGCCCGCCGTGTTGAGTAGCGCGTTTAATAATGGCCAGTCTGATACGGCGTCAGAACCGTCCATCATACCTTCGGTTTCACGGTTCGGGCTTGCTACAGAGCCAGAATCTAAGTGATCTCGACCAATGACAACGGGCGCTTTAAGTTCGCCATTTTTCACCATTTCGTTGAATGCTTGACCAAGACGCTCACGATCTTTAAGACCAACCCAGCAAATACGCGCAGGTAAACCTTGGAACTGGATGCGTTCGCGAGCCATATCTAGCCAGTTATGTAAGTGCGGATTATCTGGAATTAGCTCTTTTACTTTTTGGTCGGTTTTATAAATGTCCTCAGGATCGCCAGAGAGAGCAGCCCAACGGAAAGGACCGATACCTTCACAGAATAGAGGACGAATGTAGGCTGGAACGAAGCCAGGAAAATCGAATGCGTTTTCTACGCCTTCTTCCAAGGCCATCTGGCGGATGTTGTTACCGTAGTCGAGTGTTGCGGCGCCGCGATTTTGCAGCTCTAACATCGCTTGAACTTGCACAGCCATGGATTTTTTCGCTGCTTTTACGACCATTGCTTCATCTTGCAAACGCATTTCTGCTGCGTGAGACATGCTCCAGCCTTGTGGTAAATAGCCATTGAGCGGGTCGTGTGCAGACGTTTGGTCTGTTACGACATCAGGCGTGATATTACGTTCTACCAGCTCAGAGAAAACGTCTGCTGCATTACCTAGTAGACCAACCGATACTGGTGTGTCTGACTCTTTAATGATAGCTAGCGCTTCATCTAAAGAAGTCGCTTTCTTATCGACATAGCCTGTACGTAGGCGGTAATCGATACGTGATTCATCACACTCTACTGCAATCATGGAGAAGCCCGCCATTGTACCAGCGAGAGGTTGAGCACCACCCATGCCACCAAGACCACCTGTTAGAATCCAACGGCCATTTGCGTCACCGTCAAAGTGTTTTTTTGCAACAGATACGAACGTTTCGTATGTGCCTTGTACGATACCTTGCGAGCCAATGTATATCCAGCTGCCAGCGGTCATTTGGCCGTACATCATCAAGCCTTGTTTATCGAGATCGTTGAAGTGTTCCCAGTTTGCCCAATGCGGAACAAGGTTTGAGTTTGCGATAAGCACGCGTGGGGCATTTTTATGAGTAGGGAAAACACCAACAGGCTTGCCTGATTGAACTAAAAGCGTTTGGTCATCTTCGAGTCTTTCAAGTACTTCAACAATCTTGTCGTAACATTCCCAGTTTCGCGCTGCTCGGCCAATGCCGCCATATACAACCAGTGAATGTGGATGTTCTGCAACATCAGGATCAAGGTTGTTCATCAGCATACGAAGAGGGGCTTCGGTTAGCCAAGATTTTGCGCGCAGTTTATCTCCGTGAGGTGCACGAATTGTTCTGCTTGTATCAAGTCGTGGATCTTGTCCCTGGCGCTGTGTCATTTCAGACTCCTTTAGTTTCTCGTGATGACCAAGTACTTGCTTGGTCGTAATAATCAGTGGCATCTGGGATGCATTATGGTTTGTGCTGTTTTTCCGCCATTGCGTTGGCGATATCCCAACACAAACGGGCAGCTAATCGTGCTGTTTGACTATCGACGTCATAATTTGGGTTGTATTCGGCGATATCAGCCAGCATTAACTTATTTTTGTAATGAAGAATTCGATCTAAAAAGGGGGCAATTGTGTCGTAACTCACTCCCCGAGCTGCTGGTGCGCTGACTCCAGGTGCGGTTGCAGCAGGGAATACATCCAGATCAATAGTCAAATAGAGGTAGTCACAGTCGTCAATAAAATGCTGAAGCTGAGTTAAGTGATAACTGTGGTTTAAGTAGCAGAGCTGATTGTCCTCTACATACCAAACATTTAACGCATCTGCTTTTTCAAATAGCGCTTTAGTGTTGCTACTGCGGCTTACACCAATACAAGCGTAATGAAAGTCCCAATCGTTACGTTGACAAAAATGGTGAATTTGGTTGAAGGGTGTACCAGAGCTCGGTCTTATGTCGGCGAGGTTACTCTCGAATGCGCGCAAATCGAAATGCGCATCGAAATTGATAATGCCGATTTTAGGCTTCTTCTCTGGATGGTGCGCTTTAAAATATTCCGCTAAGCCGGAAAACGAGGCCCACGCAATCTCATGCCCACCACCCAGCACGATGACTGGCGTATGGGGCAGTGCGCTTGAAATGGTTGCTGCACATAGAGCTTGGCTCTCTTCCAGTAAGTCGTCTTCACACACCACAGTACCTAAGTCATATAGTGGGGCGTCTTGGTGCCATGCTAAATTAGCGAGTGCTCGTCGGATTAAGTCTGGCGCTTTTTTCGCGCCAATGCGTCCTTTGTTTCTCGCAACGCCAGCGTCGGTAGCAAAACCGAGTAATGAGACGCCATGCGCAACGGCACTCAACTCATCTGCTTTTTGGCGTTGAACAACGTGATGAATTCGCTGACCAAGCTTGCCGTCCTCGGCATCATGACGGCCTTGCCAATGAAATAGGGGAGAGTGTAGGTCGAATTGAGACATATTATTGGCCTCCGTGTGAAATGTATTCACCATTTACTATACGACCTACCAGACGTTTTGCTCCGACTTGATAGCTTAAATCCGCAGGGCTTTCGATATCCCATATAGAGAAGTCCGCATCAAACCCTACTTTGATTTCGCCACGTGAGTTTTGATAACCCAGAGCTTTGGCTGCATGTTGCGTTACACCACGCAGTGCTTCTTGCGGTGTAAGGCGAAATAGCGTGCACGCCATATTCAGCATGAGTGTGAGATCAGAAAATGGTGATGTACCTGGGTTGACGTCCGTAGCAATTGCCATCGGCACGTTATGCTCTCTCAACAACTCAATCGGTGGTAACTGAGTTTCTCTTAGAAAATAAAAAGCGCCAGGCAATAGAGTGGCGACGGTGTTTGATCGAGCAAGTGCTTTAACACCTTGCTCATCTAAAAACTCGATGTGATCCGCTGACAGACCGTTGTATTGCGCAGTGAGGGCTGTACCACCGAGATTAGAAAGTTGCTCAGTATGCCCTTTAACCTTTAAGCCGTGGCGTTTTGCAGCTACAAACACTTTTTCTGTTTGTTCAAGATTGAAACCAATCGATTCACAAAAAACATCGACACTCGTAGCTAATTCTTCCTTTGCGACAACAGGGATTATGTCCTGACAAATGTGCTCAATATAATCATCTGCACGACCTTGGAACTCTGGCGGAATGGCGTGAGCGGCGAGAAGTGTAGTCGTGATTTTAACTTTGCGCTCTTGTTCAAGCATTTTGGCTGCACGGAGCATTTTTACTTCATCATTCAGTGTCAATCCGTAGCCTGATTTCACTTCGACAGAAGTGACGCCGCTCGCGAGTAGCCCGTCTAAACGTGGCAACGCTAACTCAACTAACTGCGCTTCGGTTGCTGAACGCGTCGCATGCACCGTTGAAAGTATCCCACCGCCTTGTTTGGAAATTTCTTGATATGGCACGCCGCTTAAGCGCATTTCAAATTCGTTGGCACGATTGCCCGCGTAAATAAGATGAGTGTGGCAGTCGATCAAACCTGGCAGAACTAACTTGCCTTGAAGGTCGATACTCTGAGCGTAATGTTGGGCAGACAGCAGAGACTCGGTTTGCGGTGCGTCTTCACCAATGGCACAAGTACTGATCGCAACGATTTTTCCAGATTTAATACCAATGCGCGCTGGAGGCGTTGGAAGGTATCCGCATTCTCCCGATTGCATGGTAACTAGACGTGCGTTTTCAATCAGCAAATCCATGTTTGTGTCCCTGTGTTTATTTGTATCATTAAATGTATATACAAATAAATAGAGCAAAATAAGAACACTGACAAGATTGATGTTGCTAAAATGTGATCAAAACGTAGATCTAGAGGATAAATCTTGTCCTTAAATGAGCACTTTTGAGCTCAGCTTATATTTGTTACCAGGGTGATAAAGTAGGGCGGTACTGACTAACTTATCTTGGCTCCACGTTCTGCGATTCAAGAGAAGGCAAGGTTCATTGGCTTGCATTTTTAAGTCTTGCTTAATACGGCTTTCAGGCACAATTGCCTCTACAGTATGTTCTATCGCGCTGAGTGGGCAATTATCTGACAGGTATTGATTTGGAGTGATTTGTGTGAAGTCTTGATTTAAATAACTCGGGGCATATTGGCTATTCACCCAGCGGAGCTCCAATTGAATCGGCGTTTGGTCTTCATAGTGAATAATTTCACTGTAAAACACTGTCGTGCCTAGCATAACGCCGAGTTTTGTCGCAATGTTGTCATCTGCTTTTATGGCAACCTGTTTGAGCACTTTACTGCCATACTTTCGCCCTCTATCGCTGACTTCTTCGGCAATGTTTCGAATGTCTAGCAGGGGAGATTCTGACTTTTCACCAGGATCACACACGAACGTGCCTAAGCGTGGGCGACGTTGTAATCGGCCCTCATTTACTAAATCCCGAATTGCTTTGTTCACTGTCATTCTACTGACACCAAATTGCTCGGTAAGCTCAATCTCGGTGGCGATGCGATGACCAACTACCCACTCTCCAGCATCAATTTTATCCAGGATAAATTGTTTAATTTGAATGTAGAGTGGTGCAGACATAATGATCTCCCTTTATTTGACTATACAAATACTGCTTAATTTAGGTACAAATTGCAAACATTTCTCGACGAATGTACCGCTTAGTGACCGAGCAATCCTATTGCAGAGCTGAATGACTCTTGCTGCTGAGCATTATTTGGATTGATGATTGAATTCAAACATTTTCTTGTGGTCTATTGCTTGCACAGCAGAAAACAATTGTGTAAACAAACGATTATTAGAAGAAAAATCGCTAAAAAAGGAAAAGTATGTTTAAAAAATTGAAAGCATCACTGGGGATCGGCTCTGCAAAAGTAGATACCATTTTGGACGAAATGAGCGTGTTTCAAGGAGCGACGCTGAAAGGGCATGTTCATATCAAAGGCGGAGACGTCGAACAACAAATTGATGCTATTACGATTAAATTGAACACGGAAATGAAAGTCGAAGTGGATGATAGCGTAAGTTACCAAACCTTCACTATTGATCAATTGAAAGCAGTTGACCCTTTTGTGATTCGACCTAATGAAGAAAAGCAGGTTCCGTTTGAGCTAAAATTGCATGATGAAACGCCAATTACTGCGGTTAGCGCACTTAAGAATCAATGTCATGTTTGGGTCGAGACGACGTTAGATATTGATTTTGCGATTGACCCGCGTGACCGTGATTATATTGAAGTGAAACCACTACCAGTAGCATCTCGGGTTATTCAAGCGATCGAGCAAGCTGGCTTCACTATGGTTAAAGCCGATGTTGAAAAAGGCTTTTTGCGCGGTGGCTCGTTTGCCTCTCGCTCTGGTATTTATCAAGAGCTAGAGTTCCGTAACAACGGCTTTATCTCATCAAAAGAAATTGAGCTCTCTTTTATTCTGGAAGGGCAGGTCATGCATTGTTTGGCAGAGATTGACCGTTCGCTCAGCTTGGCTGGTGACCAATATCGCTCGTTTACGTTACCGATCGATGCAACCGATGCTCAAGTCGCTGCCGCAGTTGCACCAACGCTAAATCTATAGCTCTCATCAACTTGATGAAAATATGTACCGATATCCTATTGTGAAAGCGATATCGGTACTGTTATCCATGTTTCTTGCGTTCTCTACGGCTAAAAACTCAAGCGCTGAATTTTCCATTAGATATCGATAGCCTAATACCAGTTCATTAGAGGCATCAGCAAACTCTGTGGGCCCTTCTGTTGAGCCTTGATACCAATGATATTCCAACATCAGGTGATGGTTATCTTCTAAGGCATAACGGTACCCACCCGCAATGGCAATCGTATTATGTCGATAGGGCAGATCGAGCAAGGCACGGTCATCCGATCGAAAAGTCATGCCAATCATCGAATAAAATGCATGAGCATCACTTAAGTAGCTGTAGTTTAATTGGAAGCCTTGCTCGAAACTGCTACCTTGAAAAGTGCCGTGAGCCACATCGTTAAAATACAAACTGCCGCCAATCGATAGGCCGTGATGTTCATTTTGGAACACTTGATACTGTAAGTAAGTAGATAGGTTATTGGCCAGTGTTTGTCCTTCGAAATCATCTTCAAGCACATCATATTGCGGCATTGAAATGTAAAAACGATCTCTGTCTACTTTATCCCGCCCATTTTGTCCGATACCGAAAAGTTTATGGAAGCTTTTCGTCAGTCCATCTAAATGGTTGTCAGCGGCAAAGACCCATCGATAGTTGAGCTCCCACTGCCAACGGTTGCTGACTTGCCATTTGCTGCCTAATTCGATTTGATTGTGGTAATAATCCAGTGCGTATTCATCAGTATGAGCCCAAACACTTGCCACGGTTCCCGAACCATAGGCTTCGACAAAACCAGAGGGCAGACTGTGTCCTGAACGTAGTATGTTGGTGTGACTAACCACTTGCATTGGGGATTGTGCGTAAGAACGCAGCGGGCCATATAAGTCATTTGATGCGAAGGCTTGCAAAGAACATATCGAGGTGCTTAGAAGCACCATAAAGCGCGATTTGAAATAGACCATGATGAATACCTACATACAAACTACTCTATAAAACAACTATATACCTAAATCGCACGTTGAGCTCTCGCCCAGCGTGTTAGGCTTTGTATCGGTTCACACGTAATAGGGGATATTGTAATTTGTTGTGTAAGTTCATTGAGGGGCAATTCCATTCATCAGCTATGCGGTCTCTTAAAAAAGCATGATCAGATTGTCGTGACGGGTCTGCGGTTAAGTTCTTATGACAAAACAAAATCGCGCTTTGCATTCTAAATGTGAGCTAGGTACAATCCCATTTTCGATAACGGTCCGGTATTCGTGTTACCGAGAGGCCTTTATTGACTCTCAACTATTTTCAACAAATAGCTTCTAATTTGAATAACATGTGTTGCTTGGTGTGCAACACCACTGTAAAGGACATAGCATGCCTATTATTACTCTTCCTGACGGCAGTCAGCGTCAATTTGACAACCCAGTATCTACTATGGAAGTTGCGCAATCGATCGGTCCCGGTCTTGCAAAAGCAACTATCGCTGGTCGTGTAAACGGTAACCGCGTTGATGCGTGTGACCTAATTGAAGAAGACGCAAGCCTTGAAATCATCACTGTTAAAGATGAAGTAGACGGCCTAGAAATCGTTCGTCACTCTTGTGCTCACCTTCTTGGTCACGCTCTTAAGCAGCTTTACCCTCAAGCTAAAATGGCGATCGGTCCAACCATCGACAATGGCTTCTACTACGATATCGACTTAGACGAATCTCTAACGCAAGAAGATCTTGAAAAGATTGAAAAGCGTATGAAAGAGCTAGCGAAAACCAAGTACGAAGTGGTTAAGAAAAAAGTAAGCTGGCAGGAAGCGCGTGATACGTTTGAATCACGTGGCGAACCATACAAAGTGGAAATCCTAGACGAAAACGTATCGCGTGATGATCGTCCAGGCCTTTACCACCATGAAGAATACATCGACATGTGTCGTGGTCCTCACGTTCCTAACATGAGCTTCTGTCAACACTTCACTTTGCTGAATGTTGCAGGTGCTTACTGGCGTGGTAACAGCGACAACAAAATGCTTCAACGTATCTACGGTACGGCTTTCCACGACAAGAAAGCACTGAAAGCGCACCTAACTCGCCTAGAAGAAGCGGCGAAGCGTGATCACCGTAAGATTGGTAAGCAACTAGACCTATTCCACATGCAGCAAGAAGCACCGGGTATGGTGTTCTGGCATCACAATGGTTGGTCTATCTTCCGTGATCTAGAAGTATTCATCCGCGCTAAGCTAGATGAGTACGGTTACCAAGAAGTGAAAGGTCCACTTATGATGGACCGTGTTCTTTGGGAACGCTCTGGGCACTGGGACAAATACGCTGATGCAATGTTCACAACTTCTTCTGAGAACCGTGAATACGCGATTAAGCCAATGAACTGTCCAGGTCACGTACAGATCTTCAACCAAGGTCTAAAATCGTACCGCGACCTACCGCTACGTATGGCTGAGTTTGGCTCATGTCACCGTAACGAACCATCTGGTGCACTACACGGTATTATGCGTGTACGTGGCTTTACTCAGGATGACGCTCACATTTTCTGTACTGAGAGCCAAATTCAAGAAGAAGTAACAAACTGTATCAAGATGGTGTACGATACGTACCAAACATTTGGTTTCGACAACATCGTAGTGAAACTGTCTACTCGTCCAGAGAAACGTGTAGGTTCAGATGAAATCTGGGATCAATCTGAAGAAGCATTGAAGCAGTCTCTTGAATCGATGGATATCCCATACGAAATTCAAGAAGGCGAGGGTGCGTTCTACGGTCCTAAGATTGAATTCACACTATACGATTGTCTAGACCGTGCGTGGCAGTGTGGTACTGTCCAGCTAGACTTCAACCTACCAGGTCGCTTAGGTGCAACTTATGTAGGTGAAAACAATGAACGTCTTGTACCGGTAATGATTCACCGTGCGATTCTAGGTTCACTAGAGCGCTTCATCGGTATCCTTATCGAAGAATATGCTGGTTTCTTCCCAACTTGGTTGGCGCCAGAACAAGCAGTTCTTATGAACATTACTGATAAACAGTCAGGTTATGTTCAAGAAATAGTACAAAAACTACAAAAAAGTGGAATTAGAGCTAAAGCGGACTTGAGAAATGAGAAGATTGGCTTTAAAATCCGCGAACATACTTTGAAGCGTGTACCGTATATGCTTGTTGTTGGTGACCAAGAAATGGAAGCTGGCGAAATTGCAGTGCGTACTCGTAAAGGTAAAGATCTTGGTAAATTTAAAGTGGATGATTTTATTGCATACATCCAAGACGAGATCTCTAGCCGTAAGCTCAATCTGGAGGAATAAGCTATTAAAGGCGGAAGACGTGGCCAACAGCCGGTAAAACAAAACCCGCACCGTATCAACGGTGAAATTCGTGGTATTCGTGAAGTTCGACTAACAGGCGCTGACGGTGAATCAGTTGGTGTTGTATCGATTCAAGAAGCCATTGCAGCTGCTGAAGAAGCTGGTATGGATCTCGTTGAGATCAGTCCTAACGCCGAGCCACCTGTTTGTCGTGTGATGGACTATGGTAAGTTCCTCTTCGAGAAGAGCAAAACTGCTAAAGAGCAGAAGAAGAAGCAAAAGCAGGTCCAGATCAAGGAAGTAAAATTCCGTCCTGGAACTGATATTGGAGACTATCAGGTAAAACTACGCAACCTGACGCGTTTCCTTGAAGAAGGCAACAAAGTGAAAGTAACAATTCGCTTCCGTGGCCGAGAGATGGCACACCAAGACATCGGTGTTGACGTTCTAAATCGTCTTAAGGAAGATACTGCAGAAATTGCTGTAGTTGAATCTTTCCCTAAGAAGATTGAAGGTCGCCAGATGATCATGGTGCTAGCCCCTAAAAAGAAGTAATTAACGGCTCATCAAGTAATTAAAACCTAGCCGCTTTCCTTTATATAAAGGCATATGGCTGGGTTTTGTTCGCCCTAATTACGTTGTTTATTAAACCTACTCAATGCGGAGTTATTCATCATGCCTAAGATGAAAACCAACAAAGGTGCTGCTAAGCGTTTTAAGAAAACTGCTGGTGGTATTAAGTACAAGCACGCTACAAAACGTCACATCCTGACTAAGCGTACTACTAAGAACAAGCGTCAACTACGTCCGAATGCAATCCTTCCAAAATGTGAAGTGGCTGCAGTAATCCGTATGTTGCCATACGCTTAATTCTTTTTAGTTATCAATCGTTTAGTTTAGGAGAAGCATAATGCCTCGCGTAAAACGTGGTGTACAAGCTCGTGCACGTCATAAGAAAGTTCTAAAACAAGCTAAAGGTTACTACGGTGCGCGTTCACGCGTTTACCGCGTAGCTTTCCAAGCAGTTACTAAAGCTGGTCAATACGCTTACCGTGACCGTCGCGCTAAGAAACGTCAATTCCGTCAACTATGGATTGCACGTATCAATGCGGCATCTCGTCAAAATGGTCTATCTTACAGCCGTTTCATCAACGGTCTGAAGAAAGCATCTATCGAGATCGACCGTAAGATCCTTGCGGACATCGCAGTATTCGACAAAGCTGCATTTGCAGTTCTAGTTGAAAAAGCGAAAGCTGCTCTTTAATTAGCAGTTTAGGATTAAGAGAAGGAGAGCATTAGCTCTCCTTTTTTATTGCTAAAATTTATACCCAAATGACTTTTAGCTTGGCTATTTAGAGTATTGTTTATCAGTCTTCTCAATTTATTGGTTAGCATCTTATGTTAGTTATAAGGTAGCTTGGGTATAAATTTTTACGTTTATAAGGGATTAAAAATGATCTACACAACGACCGAAAGCATTCCTGGCAAGCAGATCTCTGAAATCAGAGGGGTTGTAACTGGTAATGTTGTTCAATCAAAGCATATTGGCCGTGACCTCATGGCGGGTATCAAGAGCATTGTTGGCGGCGAAATTCGTGGTTACACGGAAATGATGACCGACGCGCGTGATATTGCTATACAGCGCATGGTGGCGGACGCTGAGTCTAAAGGTGCCGATGCAATTGTAGGGATTCGATTTACCACAAGCTCAATCGTAGATGGTTCTTCGGAAATTTTGGCATTTGGTACTGCGGTGAAATTAGCGGACTAGTCTACTTGAATAGCATTGCAAAAATGCCAATAGAGAGCGGTGAATTATTATGCATTTACCGTTCTGTTCCTTTTAGGTTAATTATTCTAGATTTTTGTAGAGCGAATAGGTTTATATTCTCAAATTTACGTTACTATTAAAATTAATCACGACAATTTAGAGTGATTGCTTTATTTTTATTTTGCATATTATTTTATATCTATAATGAAATTGAATTCATATTGAATTTTTCATTTGTTGTGTGAATTCTCCTTTCAGTATATTAATTCATGTTTTTCTTATAAAAATATGAACTTATACCTTGCCAAGCGGTTCTAAATTGTTACAAATACTATACAGCTGTAACATTGCCAAAAGGAATTGTAGATGAGAGATCTGACTCCCGAATACTTGCTAGCCGCATTACGCCAAGCGATTAAAACAAAAGGGCTAACATATCGAGAGCTATCTGAGAAAATGGGTATGCCACTATCTACCTTTAAGAGACATCTTACAAGCACGAATCTCGCTTTAGATAAGTTGCTGGAATATTGTAGAGCGGTTGATTGCACGTTAGATGAACTACAAAAGCTCGCAAATCAATTGCAAGGTGAAGACGAGGATTACTTTAGTCGTACGCAGGATGAGGTATTCTTTCAATTCCCTCACCTTTACGACTTTTATCGTGAATTGAGAATGCTTCGAGGTAAAGACGGTTATTCTATTTTAAAGAAAAAGTATGACTTGTCTGAGCAGAGCATGTCTGATTACTTAAAAGCATTAGAGTTGTTGGATCTCGTTTACGTTGATGAAGATAAAAATATAACGCTGCACGGGCCTTTATATTATAGCTATGCAGAGAACTCCAAGCTCAACGACAAATATACCGAAATCATAAAAGAGCAGACGACTACCCACGATAAGTGTGTTCGCGTTGCTTTGGCGCGTATGAAAATTACTGAAGAACAGCTTTTGTTACTGGAAGATCAAGTTGCAAAGACCGTCATTGATTTTCATTCCAAAAATGTTGTAGCAGAGAACTTTAATGTCTCTGATTTTACTAATATTGTTCTACTTGCTGGGCCACATCAGCCAGTCACATTCTCTGACGGCATTATTGAGACAGAGGGGCGATTTATTGATGATATTCGTTATGCCATCGCAGCTGCAGGTGATAAGCCAAGCCTATCTATATAGATTTTGAGCCTTTTTTGAAGAGAGTTTCTGAAAGGGCGTTGCAAAAGAAAAAGCCTAAGACAGCAAATACTTTGTAAGTAGGGCATTCAGCGGTGTTTGCTCCTAATTCAGACTTAAAGTGTGTTGGGCTTATTTCGAATAATACCTGTTCAGCATCTACTTTCGTTATTTTTAACATGCTGATTTCCTTCGTTGTTCTTCCCAAAGCCTCTCTCGCTTCCTCTACAAAGAAACCATTCTCGTTGAACCAAGCATCCTGTAGCTACTTGGGTATGCATAATTGGTGGCTATTTATCTTCTAATTATAAATTCACACTTGAAATGTTTGTTTTTTGATCTATTATGACGAAGTGTCATTTATGACGGTTCGTCAACTTTAGTTGCGTTCCTGTATTAAAGAATCGTGTTACAATTATTGGGAGTGTGTTGGTATACGGATCAAAGGATTATGTTTAACTTTCGCTGTAAAAAATATAGCAAGCAAGACGGATGTCGTGTGTCTTCAGGGCTAACAAAAAAGCAACAGGCGATTGCTGATCGTGAGATAGAGCTTATTCAATTGGCTAAGTCTTTAGTTCAAGAGCAAGGCTTTGCCAACTTAACGATGGACAAGCTTACAGCGTCAAGCCCTTATTCTAAAGGGACGATCTACAATCATTTTTGCAGCAAAGAAGATGTGATTCTTGCGCTTTGTATTCATTCGCTGAAAAGCGAAGCAATATTTTTCGAACGTACCGCCAAATTTAATGGCAATACCAGAGAAAAAATCATTGCGATGCATGTAGGTTATCGTATTTACGCTCGTATGGAGCCAGTACTATCAACCTGTGCGATTGTTGCAAAGACGCCCTGGGTTCTAGAGAAGGCTTCACCTAAACGTGTGAATGAACTGAATAACTTGGAAGAACAAGTAATAGATGGTGCTGATGCGCTGGTGAACAATGCGGTAGAATGTGGTGATCTTAAGTTTTCTCCCGCAATTGGTTCTGATGCTATTGTATTCGCCAACTGGTCTATTGCCTTCGGTTCAAACGCTTTGGCGCAAAATGCATCGAACAGTCGATGTATTCAGCGAATTCAAGACCCATTCTCAGTGCTGCACAACGCGAATATGTTACTTGATGGTTTAGGTTGGTCGCCTTTATCTACAGAATGGGACTACCGTAAAACCTGGCGTCGAGTGGAGCAGGAGTTATTTAGTGAAGAGCTTGCTTATTTAGAGTCAGTGAATCGCTGATAAACAGGAAAGGCCAATCTGACGTTATGGTTGGCTTTTTTATCGCACCATTGTGACGAATCGTCATTAAATCTCGAAGGTTGGCGTTCAGCCAATGATCACGAGAAGCATAGGAAGTTACTAAAAACTAACTTATGTAGCCAAATTCATTCGATCTAAAGTTTGCATGTCGAGTTTGTCTGGTTATTTACAGCATTTGCTGTTTTTTTTAGTTTTTAAATTTGACGAAACGTCACAAAAGGAGAGTGTGATGCCACATCACAACGTTCAACAATACGCCCGTTCAGGGTGGGGTAAGCTACCAACGAATTACAGTGTATTGGTGATGCTTGCTACCGTTTTATTAATTGTCATAGCAACTATTGGAGGAAAAAATCTTTACTTTAGAGGAGATTACGACATCTTCTTTGATGGAACAAATGAGCAGTTACTTGCGTTTGATGAAATTCAAACCACCTTTGCAAAATCTGACAGTCTTGCTTTGGTTATAGCGCCAAAGAGCGGCACTGTTTTTACTCCTAGCACATTATCTCTTATTCAGCAGATCACTGACGAGGCGTGGCAAGTTCCATACTCGACCCGCGTTGATTCCCTCGCCAACTACCAGCATACCGAAGCGTTTGAAGATGATCTTCTTGTCGAAGATTTACTGTATAGCGAATATGAATTGACACCTCAACGAATAGAGAAAGTCAAAAGTATTGCGTTGAGTGAGCCGGTTTTGAAAAGTTCACTGATTTCTGAAAAAGGAGATGTCACGGTCGTAAACATTACGGTCCAACTCCCTGAAATAGATAAAACTGCTGAAGTACAAGAGGTGGTTGCTTACATAAACGGAATGATTGAACGTTATCAGCAAGTGTACCCAGACACGGAATTCCACAAGGCTGGTATTATTGCAATGAACTACGCGTTTATGACCGCAGCCCAAGATGATAGCGCAACATTAGTGCCTACTATGTTACTAGTGATATTGGTGTTTCTGACCATCATGTTGCGCTCATTGCTTAGCGTCATCGCGACGCTCATCGTTATTATCGGCTCGGTTATGGTGACAATGGGCTTGTCAGGATGGGCTGGTATGTTCTTAAGCACGGCGACCGTTAATGTGCCTACCTTGGTGATGACGCTTGCCGTCGCAGACTGTGTACACATTATCGCGACAATGCGTCAGTCTATGCAAAACGGCTTTAGTAAAGCCCACTCTATTGAGCGAAGTATTGCGCTCAATTTCATTCCTATCTTGATTACCTCCATTACCACCGCGATCGGCTTTTTAATGATGAATATGTCGGATTCTCCAATCCTGAGAGATTTCGGCAACCTATCAGCCCTTGGCGTCATGGTTGCTTGTTTCCTTTCCATCACGTTACTTCCCGCCTTGCTTAATATCCTTCCGGTTACGGTGAAGTCGGATACTTCTGATGAAAGAAAGCACTTTATGGATCATTTAGGAGATTTCGTGGTGTCAAAGCGACATGCTTTATTGCCGTTGTCGGTGCTTGTTATTGTCGCGAGTGCGAGCTTGATTCCACTGAACAAAGTCAATGATGAATCCGTCGAGTACTTTGGCCATAGCAATGAATTTCGCCGAGCGGCTGATTTTATGGAAGAGCGAATCAGTGGCATGGCGAACATCAGTATCGCGATAAAAACCAACGAATCGCAGGGTATTGCGGATCCTAATTTTCTCAATACCGTGGGTAAATTTACTGACTGGCTAAGGTTGCAGCCAGAAACGGACCATGTTGCGACCTTGAGCGATGTTTATAAGCGCCTAAACAAGAACATGCATGGAGATGATCAGGCTTATTACTCGCTCCCTCAAGACAGAGAATTAGCGGCTCAATATCTGCTGCTTTATGAAATGTCACTACCGTATGGTTTAGATTTGAACAACCAAATCAATGTAGATAAGTCGTCGATCAAGATGGTTCTCACCGTGGAGAACTTGGGCAGCGTCGAGCTTGTTGATTTGGAAAATCGCATTTACCAATGGTTTAACGAAAACGCGCCTCAATATGATGTTGTTGCGTCTAGTCCTTCACTGATGTTTGCGCATATTGGTGAAACGAATATGGCCAGCATGCTGTCAACCTTGCCCATTACTCTTGTCTTAATCTCTGCATTACTGATCTTTGCCTTGCGTTCGTTCAAGCTTGGCTTAATTAGTCTTGTCCCGAATATTGCTCCTGCGCTTATTGGTTTTGGTATTTGGGCGCTGGTTTCTGGCGAGATTAACTTGGGATTGTCTGTCGTTGTGACATTAACGCTTGGTGTTGTTGTCGATGACGCCGTTCACTTTCTTTCTAAATATCAACACGCTCGTAAAGATGGCCACAGTGCGGAGCAAGCGGTTCGCTACGCCTTTCGTACCGTGGGGCGCGCACTCTGGATTACGACGGTCGTGCTTGTTGCTGGTTTCTCTGTTCTGGCGATGTCGAGCTTCCGTTTAAATGCCGATATGGGACAGCTGAGTGCCATTGTCATCTTTATTGCCCTTGTTGTGGATTTCATCTTCCTACCGACTCTACTGATGTTGTTTGACAAAGGCGTTTACGACGAGGTGGAGCGCCGAAATAAGCTTAAATCAACTGACTCTCAAACCAAGACTGTTACTCAGTCATAACGAATTAAAGGATCGAACATGAATTTAGTAAAAAATGCCTTAAAAGTATCAGTACTTTCTGTCTCGCTTATTATGAGTCATGCGGTGTTGGCGGATGAAGCCAAAGGACTAGAAATTGCCCAAGAGCGCAAAGCCCGTGATGAAGGGTGGGAGGATTCTGTTGCTACGATGCAAATGATTCTGCGAAACGCGCAAGGAGAAAGCAGCACACGTTTAATGCGCTTACAATCACTCGAAGTTGATGGCGATGGTGACAAAGGGCTCACGATATTTGATGAACCGAGAGATGTAAAAGGCACGGCGTTTCTTAACCATTCTCATACGGTGGGTGCCGATGACCAATGGCTTTACCTTCCTGCACTGAAACGTGTGAAACGTATTTCCTCGCGTAACAAATCAGGTCCTTTTATGGGCAGTGAATTCGCGTATGAGGATCTCAGTTCCTTTGAGATTGAAAAATACCGTTTCAACTACCTAAAAGATGACAGCATAAACGGGCAAGATGTTTTCGTCGTAGAGCAAATTCCGACCGATAAGAACTCAGGTTATACCAAGCAAACGGTATGGTTAGATAAAGCGCATTATCGTCCACTTAAAGTTGAGTTTTACGACCGCAAAGGCTCTTTGTTAAAAACGCTTTCTTTTTCCGATTACAAGCAATATCTCAACCAATATTGGCGAGCGCACACTATGGCGATGACAAACCATCAAACAGGAAAAAGTACTGAGCTAACGACTAGCGAAATGCGTTTTAACACTGGATTACAAGACAATGACTTTCATAAGAATGTGTTGAAGCGAGTGAGATAGTGGAGGAAAAATGAAGCGATTAAATGCTGGGTTGTTGCTTAGTGCAGCAGCCTTTTTTTACTCGATGCCTCTGACTGCCGTCGAGCTTGCAGGACAAGTCAATATTGAGCATCGTCAGTTTTTTAAAACGGGCTCTCAGGGTCAGAGCAAAGCGCAAACGTCATTGGTTTTGCAGCCAGAATTTTACTGGGAGATGCAAAATGGTGATGCAAACTTTACTTTCACACCTTTCTATCGTCTGGATGGTCTAGACGATGAGCGAAGTCATGGTGACATACGAGAGGCACTTTATCTGACTTATTGGGATGATTATGAGCTTCGAGTTGGGATTAGTAAGGTCTTTTGGGGAGTGACTGAATCAGCCCATTTAGTTGATGTAGTAAACCAAACAGATACCATTGAAGCCGTCGATGGTGAAGATAAACTCGGTCAGCCGATGTTACATTTTACCTCTTTCAAAGACTGGGGCACCGTCCACGCAATGTTGTTACCTTACTTTAGGGAACGAACGTTTGCGGGTACAGATGGCCGCTTGCGAACCGACCCCGTTGTCTCTGATGATGCTATCTATGAATCAAGCAGAGAAGAGAAGCACGTAGATGTGGCTTTTCGATATTCGAAAATGCTTGGCGATTGGGACGTAGGCCTGAGCTATTTATATGGAACAAACCGGGATCCTTACTTTCGTTTTGAGTACGGAGAATTAAAGCCTTACTACGCTCTGATGAGTCATGTCGGTCTGGATGTGCAAGGAATCGTTGGCGATTGGTTATGGAAACTAGAAAGTGTTTATCGAGATAGCGCTGATAATCATGTCGGTCTTGTGACGGGTTTTGAGTATACCTTCGTCGGTGCATTTGACACGGTTTGGGATGTGGGAGTTATTGGTGAGTACCTCTATGACAGTCGTGGGAACAACGCACAAACTATCGGTCAAAATGATGTGTTTGCAGGTATTCGTTGGGCGCTCAATGATGAGGACGGAACGGAAGTATTGACGGGAATTACGAAGGATTTAGATAACGATGATGTTTACAATGCTAAGTTAGAAGCATCGAGCCGAATATCGAATCACGTTAAGTGGCAAATTGATGCTTGGTTGTTTAAAAATGAAACACCAAATGATTTGCTCTACTTCGCTAGAGATGACGATTTTATCGAGCTATCTATTCAATACTATTTCTAAAACAAAAGGGCACAACTAAACGGCAGATTAACTAAAGATGACATTTTTGACGTTTTTGTGCTCTTTTTATTCAATAACCTCTTCTTTTCGTAATTCAATTTGGCATTGGTGCCCGGTTTGGCTACTATGTACAGCTATCAAAAAACCAATCACTCCCTTATGGACACTACCTACAGGTAGATGAGGAAACGATGCAACATCTAGAAGAGATCATTGCTAGCGCGAGCACTGCAATTGAAGCTGCCGAATCGCTAGTCGCACTTGATGAAGTGCGTGTTCAGTATCTGGGTAAAAAAGGTGAGCTAACTGCTCAACTTCAAAGCCTAGGCAAACTACCACCAGAAGAACGCCGTGAAGCTGGTCAAGAGATCAACAAAGCGAAAGGCGTCGTTCAGCAAGCTATCGCAGCTCGTAAAGATGCACTACAACGTGCTGAGCTTGAAGCGAAACTAGCAGCAGAAACAATCGACGTAACACTACCAGGTCGTCGTATTGAAAACGGTGGTTTACACCCAGTAACTCGTACTGTAGAGCGTATTGAGAAGTTCTTTGGCGAACTTGGTTTTAACACCGAGGCTGGCCCAGAGATCGAAGATGCATTCCACAACTTCGATGCGCTAAACATCGCAGCTGATCACCCAGCGCGTACTGACCACGATACTTTCTTCTTCAACCCAGACTTGATGCTTCGTACTCATACGTCAGGCGTACAGATCCGTACGATGGAAAATGGTAAACCACCATTCCGTTTCATCGCACCAGGCCGTGTATACCGTAACGACTACGACCAAACGCACACGCCAATGTTCCACCAAGTGGAAGGCATGCTGGTTGATGAGAACGTAAACTTTGCTCAGCTGAAAGGCATCCTGCACGATTTCCTATGTAACTTCTTCGAAGAAGAAGTAGAAGTACGTTTCCGTCCATCTTACTTCCCATTCACTGAGCCTTCAGCTGAAGTAGACGTGAAAGGCAAAAACGGTAAATGGTTAGAAGTACTAGGCTGCGGTATGGTTCACCCGAACGTGCTACGTAGCGTAGGTATCGATCCTGAAAAATACTCTGGTTTCGCATTTGGTATGGGTGTTGAGCGTCTAACAATGCTTCGTTACGGCGTGAACGACCTACGTGCGTTCTTCGAGAACGATCTTCGTTTCCTAAAACAGTTCAAGTAATCCAGAGGGTTCATCAACATGAAATTCAGCGAATCATGGCTTCGTGAGTGGGTAAACCCTGCGGTTACTACTGACGAGCTAACTCACCAAATTACAATGGCCGGTCTAGAGGTAGACGACGTTCTACCTGTTGCAGGGTCTTTTACTGGCGTTAAAGTCGGTCACGTTGTTGAATGTGGTCAACACCCAGATGCAGACAAACTGCGCGTAACTAAAGTTGACGTGGGTGAAGAAGAGCTTCTAGACATTGTTTGTGGCGCACCTAACTGTCGCCAAGGTCTGAAAGTAGCAGTAGCAACAGTTGGTGCTGTTCTTCCAGGTGATTTCAAAATCAAAAAAGCGAAACTACGTGGCCAGCCATCTCACGGCATGCTTTGTTCATTCGCTGAACTAGGTATCGACGTTGAGTCAGACGGTATCATGGAACTAGCAGAAGACGCAGTAGTCGGTACTGATTTCCGTGAATTCCTAGGTCTAGACGACGTAACAGTAGACGTAGACTTAACAGCAAACCGCGCTGACTGTTTCAGCATTCGTGGTCTAGCTCGTGAAGTTGGCGTACTAAACCGTGCTGACGTGACTGAGCCATCAGTAGAAGCAGTTGCCCCTTCAATCGACGATAAAGTGTCTATCGAAGTGAAAGCTCCTGCTGCGTGTCCTCGTTACCTAGGTCGTGTTATTAAGAACGTAAACGTTCAAGCTGAAACACCACTATGGATGCAAGAGAAACTGCGTCGTTGTGGTATTCGCTCTATCGACCCTGTAGTAGACATCACTAACTACGTTCTTCTAGAGCAAGGCCAACCAATGCACGCATTCGATCTAGCGAAGATCGAAGGTGGCATCGTAGTTCGTATGGCTGAGCAAGGTGAGACGCTAACACTTCTTGACGGCAGCGAAGCAGAGCTAAACGCAGATACACTAGTTGTTGCTGATCACAACAAAGCACTTGCAATCGCAGGTATCTTTGGTGGTGAAGAGTCTGGTGTAACAACTGAGACTAAAGACGTTCTACTAGAGTGTGCATTCTTTGCACCTGACCACATCCGTGGTCGCGCACGCAGCTACGGTCTGCACACTGATTCTTCAATGCGTTTCGAGCGTGGTGTGGATTACGCACTACAAGTGAGCGCAATGGAGCGTGCCACTCAGCTTCTTGTTGAGATCTGTGGCGGTGAAGTAGCACCTGTTGTTGCAGTAGAGTCTGAAGCAGACCTACCTAAGCCAAACAAAGTTGCTCTACGTCGTACTAAGCTAGACAACCTGCTAGGTCACCACATTGCAGATAGCGACGTAGTAGAAATCCTAGAGCGTCTAGGTTTGACGGTTGAAGCTTCAGAAGAAGGTTGGATGGCAGTAGCGCCAACATGGCGTTTCGATATCGCTATCGAGCAAGACCTGATTGAAGAAGTTGGCCGTATCTACGGTTATGACAACATTCCTAACCAACACCCAGCAGCAGCACTTAAGATGCACAACCACGTTGAAGCGGATCTTCCACTGAAACGCGTTCGTGATCTTCTTGTTGACCGTGGTTACCACGAAGCAATTACATACAGCTTCGTTGAGCCTGAGCAACAAAAGCTAGTTGTACCTGGTGTTGAGCCTCTAGTGCTTCCAAACCCAATTTCTGCAGACATGTCGGCAATGCGTCTTGGTCTTATCCAAGGTCTGCTGAACACAGTTGTTCACAACCAGAAGCGTCAACAGCCACGCGTTCGTCTATTCGAATATGGCTTACGTTTCATCCCATGTGAATCTGCAGAAAACGGCATGCGTCAAGAGCCTATGCTTGCAGGTGTTATTGCTGGTACTCGTGGTGAAGAGCACTGGGATATCGAAACCAACACTGTTGATTTCTTCGACCTTAAGGGCGATCTAGAAGCGATTCTAGAGCTATCTGCGAACGAAAAAGCGTACTCTTTCGCTGCACTGTCACCTGAAAGCAAAAAAGCTAACCCAGCACTTCACCCAGGTCAATCTGCGGCAATCATCGTAGACGGCAAAGAAGTGGGCGTGATCGGTACCGTTCACCCTGAGCTTGAGCGTAAGTTCGGTCTAAACGGTCGTACTATCGTATTCGAAATCGAATGGTCTGCAATCAACAGCAAAGTGATCCCAGAAGCGGTAGCGCTTTCTAAGTTCCCTTCAAACCGTCGTGATATCGCGGTAGTAGTGGATGAAGCTGTTGCATCTGGTGACATCGTTAACGCTTGTCTAGAGCAAGGTGGCGAGTTCCTTAAAGATGCAAAACTGTTCGACGTTTACGTAGGTAAAGGCGTTGAAGAAGGTAAGAAGAGCCTAGCAATCGCTCTGACTCTACAGTCACTTGAGCGTACGCTTGAAGATGCAGATATCGCTGGTGCGGTTGACGCTATCGTTGCTCACGTTTCTGAGAAGTTTGGTGCGTCTCTACGTGACTAATCTCGCGTAACGTATCTTCTTAAGAAATGAAAACCCTGCCAGTTTGGCAGGGTTTTTTTATTTTTAGGATTACCTTATCGTTGTTCAAGTTCCTTACTGCTCGCACCACCCCTCATTATTTTAAAATACTAGACCAAACTAGGGATGGCCCTTACCCGAGATTAGGAACGTATTGTTTTTCAGCTAATACACGCTAACGATAGCTTATTGGCGGTTAGGCAGCGAGTGAGAGGGTATAGCTAAGCAGAAGAGGCAGCGTAAGAATGCTGAAAAAGTTGCCAAATAGTACCATTGACGCCACCTTCATGGGTTCTATATTCAGTCTTTCCGCAAATAGGTAATTCATGACGGCTGGCGGCAGCATTGTGAAGAGCACCATCATTTGCAATTGCATCGTTGGAAGGGGAATTAACCAATAAATAAGTGCAAAAGCGACAGCACCAGTTGCCAGTGACTGCACGGTACACAACACACCAATCTTTAAACCGTCCAACCTTAAATGACACATTTGTGCCCCCAGAGATAAAAGCATCACGGGTACGGCCGCTTGCCCAAGTAGAGCAGTGGCTTCGTATAAAGGCGCCCATGCACCCACATTTGACACGTTGAGAAACAGAGCCAGAGACGCTGCTAAAAAGATTGGCATCTTGACTATTTGCTTAAAAGGGTTGCCATGACTAAGCAGCATTACGCCTAAGCTGATATGCAAGCATGCTGACACGACAAACAAAAGCACTGCTGACGACAGCGCAATTTCTCCAAACGTATAGGTAAACAAAGGAATAGCTAGATTTCCGCTATTGCGAAACATATGTGGTGGCGCCCAGGTTTTAAACGAGAGTGACGTCCATCGACATACCGGGAGCATGAGTAGTGCGGGAATTAAAACCGCGACAATTGCCGCCAAAAGAAGCGGCCCCTGATTTGAATCGAGCGGCATGCTAACGAGTGACGAAAATACCAGTGCTGGCGTGAATACCTCAATATTAATGCGGTTTATTGGGCGAAAGTCAGGCTTGATGTAACGACCGACCAAATAGCCAACTCCGACAAGAGCAAAAACAGGGAAAAGAATATTTATGATTTGATTAATCATGGTCGCCTAGAAGCAGTGTAAGAAGCTAATGAGGAAATACACGAACTTCCACATTATCAATCTTTATATATGGCGTCATCGTTAAACAGCGAGAAGCGTGGGTTTAATCAAGCTTTCTAAGCACAGTTACAAAGTACAGGTGGTCATACCTTTTAATCTAATTGTTACGTATCGAGTTACATACAAATCACTGAATTTACGACAAGTTCTATGTCAAGTGTCTGTTAAATAACCAATATCTGATATTTTTATTAAATAGTGTTTAATGTTGATATTTAAACTACTTTTAGTTTTATAATCTGGATGTTTTTCCTGATAAAGATGAAACAAAAACAAAAATATCAAATTCCTGGCGTTTAACAATAATTTACGTAGTGCTATTCCTTTTGTTCGCCAAGAAAAAAGTTGGCGAAAATCATAAGCTTGTCATACACTTCCTGATGTAACCCCGATATGTTGTTGAATTGGTAGGGTAAAACTGCTCTGGCGCTACACTAACGTAGCATTGTTTAACATAGCTTTGAGGAAAGTTTTATGGCGCTCACAAAAGCCGAACTGGCAGAAAACCTGTTTGATAAATTAGGATTTAGTAAGCGGGACGCCAAGGAAACGGTGGAAGTGTTCTTTGAAGAGATTCGTAAGGCACTGGAAAGTGGCGAACAGGTAAAACTGTCAGGTTTTGGTAACTTTGATCTTCGTGACAAGAATGAACGACCTGGTCGTAACCCGAAAACTGGTGAAGATATTCCAATTACTGCTCGACGTGTAGTGACTTTTCGCCCGGGTCAGAAGTTAAAAGCTCGTGTAGAAAACCTGAAGAAAGTACAGTAAGCCGAATAAATGGATCACGCTAAGGCGTGGTCTTTTTTTTGCGTAAAATTCGTGTGCATACAAATGAAAACCACCGCAATGCGGTGGTTTTTCTGTTTATGAGAGACGCCTAATGATATCGGTTACGCCGCTTCTAGATGCGTTGTTAAGTATGGTTGCCATGCTTGTTGGTACAAGTTCTTAGACTGTGTACGCATGTTGCGAATAGAGGCAAGCTCTATTTCGCTTAGCTCACGTTTTTCCAACATCGCTTGACGTTCTAGTTTCTGGATTTTTTCGTATAGGTCGTGTTCGGGACCGCTTTTTACATCTGCGATTGCTTTCAAGTGCAGTTGAACTTCGGCTACTAGGTTTGTTTTTGGTAAACGAACGAGCAAGTTCAAGTCTCTATATCCTGAAGGGCCAGGTTTTTTGAATCGATTTTTTACTTTCACAATCGTTGTTTCACGCTCTAACGTTTCATAAATGGAGACTAAGCTGGCCACGTCTTCAGCTACAATCGTTGCACGTGCTAGGTCAGTAATACGTTCAACTTTCCCACCTAATTCTAAAGCTATCTTTTCTTCTGCTCGTTGTTTGGATTTTACACCTGCGAAGTATGGCTGAGCGTCATTAAGAAGTGCGGTACTTTTACAGATAGTTTCAAGTTCAAATTGTGCTTGGTGTGCTTTGCTGTAAAGAATGTCGAAGTCAGAATATGGCTGAGTTGGCGTGGTGTCGATTGACTGAATGCCGTATAAACCGCTAAGGCTGTGTTTAAAAAGTTTCGAACAAACTTCGTTTTGGCTGGTTGAACGATTTTGTTCGCCACTAGGTGCAGGGGTAATTGGAAGTGCGGCAAATGCCGGTGCACGGCTAAGTACCAAAAGCATCAATGCTGTAGTACGAAGAAATAAGCTCATTCACTCTCCTTAACTTGCTTGTACTTAGAAAATAGGGAACATAAAAGTCGCTAAGTTCGGCAAATCAGGTACTAACTTATAAATGGGGCCATTACGAAAGATTCCAAGGTTTCAGTTTTATCTTGAAGTAGAATCGTGCGTTAGATCACCATTTCTCTTTTCTTTATTCTGATTATCAGATAAAGGCGCGTCTCCTATGAGACCGATTACATCCTATCACCGCAGTATTAACCAAAGATGAACGGCATAGACAAATTGAAAAAAAACGTTAGTCTTACCTCTCAAAATGAAAACAGCCGACAAGTAGAAAGTAAAATGAGAGACCAAGAATTTTGGCATAACAAATGGGCCAGCAATCAAATCGGATTTCACTTGGAAGATGTAAACCCGCTATTACCAGTATATTGGAAACACACTAATCCAAAGCGTGAAGATAAAGTGTTAGTTCCTTTATGTGGAAAGTCAGAAGACTTGATTTGGCTAGCGATGAAGCATGATTCGGTTGAAGGTGTTGAGCTAAGCCATATTGCTGTGCGTGCCTTTTTTGCTGAACATTTTTACACGCCAACGGTAACGCCTCTTAATGGCATGCACGAGCTTTATCAATTTGATGAGCTCTCTATTTATACTGGGGACTTTTTCACTGCACCAGTATCTCAAGCCGATATCATTTATGATCGCGCCGCGTTGGTTGCTTTACCGCAAGATATGCGAGAGGAGTATGTAGAGCGTCTCAAGCAACTTTTGAACCCAGGCGGTCGTATTTTGCTTGTTACACTCAACTATCCTCAAGAAGAGATGGCGGGGCCTCCATTTAGCGTGCCGGTCGAAGAGATTGAGCAGTTATTTTCAGGTTACAAAGTTACTTGTTTGAACGTAGATGAAGCTGACGAGAATCATCCTAAAATTGCGAAAAAAGGCTTAAGTCGCTTCTCTGAAGAAGTGTACTTAATCGAGAGTGAATAGGCTCTCTTCGGTTTGGAACACGAAATAGCGCAGCAATTTGAGCTGCGCTATTTTTGTATGAGTGGTTCGTATTTAATAAATGATATTCACTTTTGAAGCACTTTCAACAGCATCTTGAACGGCTTCTTCGGTGGTTTTTCGTCGCGTAAGGACAACACCTAAACGGCGGCGACCATCGATTTCTGGCTTACCGAATAGACGAACTTGTGTTTGAGGTTGAGCTAAAGCTTTGCTTAGGTTTTCAAAGCGAATGTTTGTGGAAGTCCCTTGTCCAAGAATAACAGCAGACGCAGATGGGCCATATTGTACAATATTATTAATTGGCATTCCGGTAAACGCGCGCACGTGGAGAGCAAACTCAGACATTTCCTGCGAAATCATTGTAACCATACCCGTATCGTGAGGGCGAGGAGAGACCTCATTGAAAATGACTTTATCGCCTTTGACAAACAGCTCTACACCAAAGATGCCGTAGCCACCGAGCGCGTTTACCACTTTCTCAGCCGTGTATTCAGCTGCTTTTACTGCGTTTTCTGACATAGTTTGCGGTTGCCATGATTCGCGGTAGTCGCCATCTTCCTGACGATGACCAATTGGAGCACAGAAATGCACACCGTCAACGGCTCTGATGGTCAATAAAGTGATTTCGTAATCGAAGTCGATAAAACCTTCCACGATAACGCGACCTGCACCCGTACGCCCGCCTTCCTGAGCGTAATCCCATGCTTGTGTAACGTCGTCTTCGGTCTTGATAACACTTTGCCCTTTACCTGAAGAGCTCATCACAGGCTTCACCACGCACGGAATACCCACATGCTCAACCGCGGCTTTGAAGTCTTCAAAGTTATCTGCAAAACGATAAGGTGAAGTCGTCAATTCCAGTTCTTCTGCTGCCAAACGTCGGATACCTTCACGATTCATTGTTAGCCTGGTTGCCTTAGCGGTTGGAACAACATTCAGTCCTTTTTCTTCAAGCTCTACCAGTTTGCCGGTTGCGATGGCTTCAATTTCTGGTACGACGTAAGTAGGTTGTTCCTTCGTAATAACTTCTTCTAAGGCGTTCCCATCTAACATGTCGATAACATAACTACGGTGAGCGACTTGCATCGCTGGAGCATTGGCATAGCGATCACAAGCAATCACTTCTAAACCAAGTCTCTGGCATTCAATGGCGACTTCTTTACCGAGTTCGCCAGAGCCTAAAAGTAATACACGGGTAGCATTTGCGCTAGTTGCAGTGCCAAACATAGTGTTCCCTTACAAAATAGAGTGATGAGACAGAAATTGCAGGAGATCATACTGAAGTTTTATGACAAAGCAAACGTTTGCTTTTGGTTTTTAGGTAATAAAAAAGCTCTACATGTTGTAGAGCTTTTTGTTGAATTTGTGTGCCGTCCTAAATAAGGTTGACACTTTCCACCCCCAAAATTGGAGAGTGTTATGAAATCAAAAACTAAAAGAACTCAGCGCGATTACTCCCTCGCTTTTAAACTCACTGTAGTTGATGAGGTTGAAAAAGGAAGCCTCA
>NZ_JAWPOX010000287.1:320-859 GCF_033344475.1 Vibrio sp. 1288 | reverse complement strand
AGAACCTTTGATTTACCAAACATTTCAGCCGACGAACTTCTGGTTAAAAACATTTCAAACAGCATTTGTCTATCCACTTACAAAGCAGCATTGTTAGGTAGCAAACACAAACGCGTTCCTGAAAACATTGACGAAGTGCCAGTGGTGACAGGTCATGAATACGCAGGTGTGATTGTTGAAGTCGGTGAGAATCTAAAAGATCAATTCAAAGCTGGTGACTACTTTGTTTTGCAACCTGCCATGGGCTTGCCAACAGGCTACTCAGCAGGCTACAGCTATGAGACATTTGGTGGCAACGCGACGTATTCCATTATTCCTAAAATCGCTATCGACCTAGGCTGCGTGCTGCCTTACCACGGCGATTACTTTGCTGATGCGTCGCTTGCTGAGCCAATGTCTTGCATTATTGGTGCGTACCATGCGAGCTACCACACCACGCAATACGTGTACGAGCACGATATGGGCATCAAAGAAGGTGGTGCGTTAGCGCTTTTGGCGTGTGCTGGCCCAATGGGGATTGGTGCAATTGACTATGCGAT
>NZ_JAWPOX010000287.1:0-310 GCF_033344475.1 Vibrio sp. 1288 | reverse complement strand
GGCCCTGTAAAGCCAACGCTGGTGGTGGTTACTGACATTGATGCTGCGCGTTTAGACCGAGCTGAAAGTCTCATTCCGGTTGCAAAAGCTAAAGAGCAGGGCGTAGAACTGCACTACGTGAATACCGCTCAAATAGACGATCTGGTCGCGTATCTCAAAGCACTCAACGGTGGCAATGGTTATGACGATGTAATGGTCTACGCGGCGGTTGCTCAAGTGCTAGAACAAGCCGATGAGCTACTTGGCAATGATGGTTGCCTCAACTTCTTTGCTGGCCCAACGGATAAGAATTTCAAAGTGCCGTTTAACT
>NZ_JAWPOX010000286.1:0-860 GCF_033344475.1 Vibrio sp. 1288 | reverse complement strand
AGCTTTTTGAAGGCATTCCTTTTTTTGCGGCCACCACGAATGTGGACACAGGTAAAGCGGACTACTATCGAGTGACGCGAGAAAATTTCCATCATGCGATAGAAGCGACAACAGCATTGCCGATTGCTTACAAACATACTCCGTGTTTTTCTGGTGGTTGTTATACCGATGGTGGTGTGGCGGATTCTATTCCGGTTCGAGAAGCTTACCGAAGAGGAGCGCGAGACATCACGGTTGTGCTATCGCACCCGCTGAATTACTCCAAAAAACCAGTAAAAAATACTTGGTTAATGAACAAGTTGTTTGCTGAACATCCCAAAATGGCAGAAGCGATGTTGCATCGTTCAGAGAACTACAATGAGTCCTTGGAATTTATCCGCAATCCCCCACAAGGAACCCGTGTGAGAGTGATTGCACCGCCGGATGAATTTCATGTGCAACGCTTGTCGATGCGCCAATCCGTTCTACTCGAAGGGTATGAAATGGGGCTTCAAGAAGGCAGAACTCATATCACCAATCTGTCTGGTGGTTATGGTTTAAGTCGAGAAAACTGCCACTTTTGTCTTTAACTCGCAGTGATTGATAAAGTAAAAAGAACCCCGCGATTGGCGGGGTTCTTTACGTCTATCGTCTGCGAGATTAGTTCAGCTTATCCCAAGCCATTTCCCAGTGTGAGCCTGTCGCTGGCTCAAATTGTGTTGCACTCTCACTCCACTGTACGCAGTAGCCAGAGTAAGGGAATGGTTTACATTGATAAATCGCGCCGTCGCTTGCTAACACTTTTGTACCTGCTGTGTAGCTAGAAAGCCCCTCAGGGAATACAAAGTCGTATTCGCCTGATGGTGGTGGGGTGACTTCCT
>NZ_JAWPOX010000285.1:0-860 GCF_033344475.1 Vibrio sp. 1288 | reverse complement strand
AACATGAACTCTAGAGGCTCTGTGATACCAGTTAGGAATGAACAGAATGCAACAGAGAACAATGCACCACCAACTTGGCTACGTTTCTCAACAGGAGCCGCTAGGTACATAGCAAGTGCTGCACCTGGTAGACCAAACATCATTACTGGGAAGAAACCGTTCATGAATACACCAGCGCTCTTATCACCACCGAAGAAACGGTGTAGGTCACCAGATTTAACTGTTTCAGTTACTTCTTTAACAGTTGCTGTAATTTCTGGAGTTACTGAGTTAGCGAATTCAAATGTGTGAGTTTGACCTGCAACAAGAGTCTTAGCTAGAGCTGGGTCAACACAAAGTTGTTGTAGTGCAGGAAGAGCTTGACCAGCAGCTGTTGCGCCAGAAACTAGCACTTCTTGACAAGAACCCATACCAAACCAGAAGAAAGAGTTCAGTACGTGGTGTAGACCTACAGGAATTAGAGCACGGTTAAGCGTACCGTATACAAACTGACCGATTGCGCCAGAAGTAGAGATACCGTGAGCAAGTGCATCTAGACCACCTTGGATTGTTGGCCATACAATACCTGAAACAGCACCAGCAACTAGGGCGAACAAACCAGCCATAATTGGCACTAGGCGCTTACCAGAGAAGAATGCTAGCCACTCAGGAAGACGTGTAGCATGGAAAGCGTTGTAAGAATGGCCAGCAATGATACCTGCGATGATACCACCGAAGAATGACATGTTAACTGACGCATCGATTGTTGACGCTGTCGCAGTAAGTACGAAGTACGTAACCGCACCAGCAAGACCTGCAGCACCTTGACCGTCTTTTGATAAGCCGATCGCGATACCTAGACCAAATAACAATGGAAGGTT
>NZ_JAWPOX010000284.1:0-862 GCF_033344475.1 Vibrio sp. 1288 | reverse complement strand
AGTTAGCTTATTATGAATACAAACACACTTCAAAACATTAATGTCGGCGTTGATACTGGTAAGTCACAATTAGACATCTACATCCGACCACTCGATATTTACTTCACTGTCCCGAACACCGAAAAAGGCATCAGCGATGCCATAAAAACCATTAAGAAACACAAACCTCAACGTGTCGTCATCGAAGCTACAGGTCGATTAGAAATGCCTTTTATACTCGCCTGTGACAAAGCCAAATTACCTTATGTTATTGCCAACCCACTACGTATTAAAAGGTTTGCTGGTGCCATTGGTCAACGAGCTAAGAACGACCGTTTAGATGCCGCTCTCATCGCACATTATGCCGAACGTGTTCAGCCAGAACTGACCAAACTAAAAAGCGAAAACATACGCCTTATGAGTGACTTAGTCACAAGGCGTAACCAGCTACTCACCATGCAAACCATGGAAAGAAACCGACTACAAATATTACCTAAGAATATCTCGTCTACGATTACCCCTATCCTTACCGCCCTGAAAAATCAGATTGAAAAAGTAGAAGCAAAGATAGCGAAACTGATTGAGAGTTGTCCTGAGTATCAAGCCAAAAATACTATTCTCCAAAGCATGCCTGGTGTTGGTAAAGTCCTTGCTGCCTCCCTAATTAGTAATGTACCCGAGCTGGGCTTTATCACTAACAAACAAGCTTCTTCTCTCATTGGTGTCGCACCAATAACAAGAGAAAGTGGCCGCTTTAAAGGTAAGCGGCTGATACAAGGAGGGCGGTCTCAAGTTAGGACCGTTATGTATATGGCGATGATGTCGGCTATCCAATGCAACCCTGTTTTCAAAGCAACTTATGAACGACTACTTACGGCAGGAA
>NZ_JAWPOX010000283.1:0-863 GCF_033344475.1 Vibrio sp. 1288 | reverse complement strand
CAAAGAGGTATGCGAGCCTCGGGTCGTGTTACGTGCGCTATCGCGGTTGTCCCAATCAAAACCCAATGTAAAACCGTAAGCTTGCTCTTTCCTATCATTGTATACATCCAACGCTCGTGATGAATAAAAAGGCGTCAGCAGGATAGAGCTAACGCCCGACGCCAAAGGCGATGCATAGCGAACGTCGCGGCTGGGTAGAAACGCGCCTTTCAAACCATGATCTTTCACCGCGCCCCACGGCAACAGGTATTTGAATTCGAACTTATACTTTTGCTCATCACTGTTTGTGATCGTCTGAGATTCAAACGACGAGTTGTTATCGCCTTGCTCACCTAAGTAATAGGGACTGTCATTAAAACGAGCTTGGTACATCTGAGTACTGAACAGCACATTGGGGGAGAGCGCATAATTAAATGCAGAGAGGAAACCAATATAGCTGTCTTTCTCCGAATACAGCCCCATACCAAATAGTGCAGCTTGAGGCTGACCAACCCCTTTAGCAACCCCCGCAACTCCAACGGTACTGCCCAACGTATCGGTACTGAAATAGAACGGGACAAAGGCTGAGTCTTTCTCTGAACTTAGCGCCGGAGCAGACAAAAAAATGCTGGCAGAAAGTGCCAGCATTGAGGTGATTCGTTTATTCATGGATTACTTGGTATATTCCATTTCGACACGAGGCGTCAATTTGGTCACCAACTCATAAGCTATCGTACCAATGTGATTCGCAACCTCTTCGACAGGTAATTCTTTACCCCAAAGAATCGCTTCGTCACTGACCTTATCTGTGGCATCAGGACCTAAGTCTACCGTCAGCATATCCATTGATACTCGACCCGCAATCGGTACTGTACGCCCATTCA
>NZ_JAWPOX010000282.1:0-864 GCF_033344475.1 Vibrio sp. 1288 | reverse complement strand
CTTGGCAGGTAGCGCTTTATTCGAGAACACATAAACACGCTGGTAGCGTTCAATCACGTCGTGATCCACCAAGCCAGAAACGTCGTCCACCTTGTCGATTAAGGTGATGTGGTAACCTTGCTCACACAACTTCGCCGCCTGAATCCAACTTTCTGCATCTCGACTTTGTTCAAAGCTGATCAACAGACATTTCCCCTTAGTAGATGCTTTGTTTTCAGAATCGATCACCAATGCCAAACGCGTGATTAAACAGGTTTGGAACAATCCCATCTGCAACGAGCGCAGCGAGCCCTTAACCAAATCCAATGCTTCGAACACAGGATTGATAAACTGATCTACGACTAAGTTGAGCGGGTACTCTTTCAATACCGATGAAAGGACGCTTTCCGTTTTGCCACGATTGAGTTGCGACAACGCAGACAGTACGGTTTCCACTTCTTCAAGCGTATGGTTTTCTGCACTGATTTCTACATCCGATTGGCCGAGCAGTCCTTTCACTTTGCCGATCGCAATGCCTTTGGATAACCAACCTTGAATTTCACGAATCGTATCGAGATCTTGCTGGCAATATAAGCGATGCCCTTTTTCCGTTCTTTGCGGTTGGATTAGGTTATAGCGTCTTTGCCAAGCTCTCAGCGTCACAGGCTTAACGCCCGTAATCTCTGCAACATCTCGAATTGCGTATAGTTTTTCTTCTGAACTACAAACCATAGCGTAATCTCATCTCCTGCGGGTATGGCTCTAAAAACTTCTGTTTTTGCAGATATTCATCTGGATAAGCATTTAGATAGTGTTTAATTAATGTTAGTGGCGCGAGCAATGGCAGCGTGCCAGTACGATAGTCTTGAATCACGGTCGCGAGTT
>NZ_JAWPOX010000281.1:0-865 GCF_033344475.1 Vibrio sp. 1288 | reverse complement strand
CGAAGCCTTTGTTAACTTCACCGTACGCAAAGACAGTCGCACACTTTACAGCGAAGCCAACCATGAAATTGCGGTGTATCAGTTCCAACTGAAAGAAAACACCGCGTCTGCACCTGCGTTCATCAATCGCAACGCACAACCTTTGGTGATTAACGAAAGCCGTTTGGAACACATAATTGAAGGCCATAACTTCACGCTTACTTTCTCGAAAGTAAACGGCAAGCTGACTTCTTGGCGCGTAAATGACGAAGAGATCATTCAATCTGAGCCGAGACTAAACTTCTTCAAACCGATGATTGATAACCACAAACAAGAGTATGAAGGTTTGTGGCACCCAGCGCATCTGCAAATCATGCAGGAGCACTTCCGCACACTTGCTGTGGAAGCAACTGATGATTCCGTCTTGATTACGACCACCAGCATCATTGCGCCGCCGGTCTTTGATTTTGGCATGCGTTGTACCTACCGCTACCAAATCAACGCGCAAGGCCATTTGAATGTGGAACTGAGTGGCGAGCGCTACGGCGACTACCCTCACGTGATTCCGGTCATTGGCTTGGATTTAGGCATTAACGGCAGCTTTGACCAAGTGAGCTACTACGGTCGCGGCCCAGAAGAAAACTACCAAGACAGTCGCCAAGCTAACCTCATTGATGTTTACCACAGCACCGTAGAAGACATGTTCGAGAACTACCCGTTCCCGCAAAACAACGGCAACCGCCAACACGTGCGCTGGGCATCGCTCACGAACCGTCATGGCACAGGGTTATTGGTGAAACCTCAGCAAGAAATCAACTTCAGCGCGTGGTTCTACACCAACCAAAACCTGCATCAAGCGCAACATACGATCGAGCTAGAAAAGAGT
>NZ_JAWPOX010000280.1:0-866 GCF_033344475.1 Vibrio sp. 1288 | reverse complement strand
GACGGAACCACCCATCATTCGCATCGATTCCTTAACGATCGCCAGTCCAAGCCCGTATCCACCAAGCTTTTTGTCTCGCGAGGCATCCAAGCGGGTAAACGGGTTAAAGATATCGGACAACTTGTTCTCTGGGATGCCTGGTCCATCGTCAGAGACAGACATAACCAGATAAGCCTGCCCATTGATTTCTTGATTAGTCAGAGTCACTTCGATCCGAGCATCTTCACCCGCGTATTTGATGGCATTGCCAACAAGATTATTCAGACAACGCACCACGAGAGTATCTTCACAGTAAGCTCTCGGCTCGGTCACACGAGAAATAAATACAATGCTCTGTGATTCCCTCAAATCGATTTTGCAACGCTCAACTTGTGGGGCTAGTAGCACTTCAAGATCGCTACGCTTGGTCTCTTTGTCGTAGCGAGCATTCTCAAGGCGACTAAATTCCAAAATGTCACTGATTAGATGATTCAGCTCTTTGGCTTCGTCTTCCAGCCGCGTCACTAATTCTTGTTCGCTTTCACCAACTCGTTTACGTAAAAGGTGCAAAACCAAGTTCTGTCTAGCAAGAGGCGTTCTTAGTTCATGGGACACATCGCGAATCAAAAGACGTTGCTTCTCCGCTAGCGAGTGAATCTCTTTCGTCATGTGGTCAAAATCTTGCGCGAGTTCATTAAATTCTCGCGTGTTGGACTTTAGCTCCTGCACAACACTGACATTAAAATCGCCGTTAGAAAGCTTCTTGCTCGCCTCTCTGAGTCTGTCCAACGGTTGCTGTAAGTTGCGTGCCATTAAAAGCGAGAACAAAGCCAAAATCACGGCGGCAATTACCACTTTGATAATGGAAAAGTACAGTATGAAGTCAT
>NZ_JAWPOX010000279.1:0-867 GCF_033344475.1 Vibrio sp. 1288 | reverse complement strand
TGCCCGTATTCGTGAAAATAGCCTTCTTCTTGCAGTGTGTAACCATCGAATCTTTCACCAACAAGTTCGTTTGCTTTGCCGTGAATGTTGCCGGAGACGATGATCGCATCAACGCCCACTGCTTCGAGTTTCTTACACACAATGCGTGTTTCATCGAATGTTAAACCGCCGTCAAAGAATTCTGTCGCGGTTAGCTTCACAAGAATTGGAAACGCATCCCCCACCAACGTTCTGGTCTCAGAATAAATTTCCAAAAGCAAACGCATACGATTTTCTAAGCTGCCTCCGTATTCGTCTTCGCGTCGGTTGTAGTACGGGCTTAAAAACTGGTTGATTAAGTAAGTGTGCGCTGCATGAATCTCGACACCGTCAAAACCGGCTTCTTGAGCTCGTTTACTCGCTAATGCAAATGCTTTTACGATGTAGTCGATTTCATCCTTCGTCATCGCTTTGCCTTGAGTATTCGTGCCGCGCTCAGGCACATCACTCGGTGCAAAAATCACGCGCTCACCGACGTTGTAGGTGGTTTTAGTACCGCCATAAGCAATTTGCATCACAATTTTAGAATCGTACTGATGAACCAGTTCTGTGAGCTTTTTGTATTCTTCGATGAAAGAGTCGTTGTAAATACCCATCATCCCTGCGTTGGGCTTTTCTTCTTCAACGATATTGGCGTAACCTGTGACGATTAGCCCGACTTCACCTTTAGCAAGCTCTTCGTAAATATCGTAAAGCTTTGCCGTCATGTGGCCATCTTCAGTCGCCATATTTTCCCACGTTGCGCTACGCACAAAGCGGTTCTTTAGGGTCATGCTGCCAATGCGGGCTTCGGAAAACAAAATACTCAAAACCAGTCCTCTTAATTCA
>NZ_JAWPOX010000278.1:0-867 GCF_033344475.1 Vibrio sp. 1288 | reverse complement strand
ATCGAACCAACCGAGCCTGTCGGGGTACATTCAAACAAGTCATGAATGCGGTGGAGTTGCTGCATAAACATCAGGTGAACTTTGCCACGCTTACCTGTGTGAACAACCTGACGAGCCGAAATCCGCTTGAAGTATACCGTTTTCTTCGAGATGAAGTCCGCTCGCCACAAATGCAGTTTATTCCTATTGTTGAACAGAAAACGTTCCGCACCACTGCGCCTCAAAAATGGCAACCGCAAGAACAGCTTAAACAAGGAGACAAGCGTTTGATTCCGGGTCACAAAGATTCTGTCATGGAACCTTGGTGTGTTGCTGATGAAGCTTGGGGTAACTTCCTGATTGCGGTTTTTGATGAATGGATTAAGAACGATATCGGCAAAGTGTTTGTGCAATATTTTGAAGCCAGTGTAGAGGCTTGGATGGGGCGCGCTAATCCACTTTGTACGCTGGGTGAGGTGTGCGGTAAGGGGTTAGCGATGGAGCCAAATGGCGATGTGTTTGCGTGCGATCATTACGTCTATCCGGAGTACAAAATTGGCAATATTCATCATGACAAGCTGGATGAACTGGCCTACAGCAAAGAGCAACAGAAGTTCGGTTTTGCAAAATCTCGCTTGTTAACGCAGCAATGTCGAGACTGTGAGTATCAGTTTGCATGCTACGGTGAATGCCCGAAAAACCGTTTCATTCGTACTCGTGATGGTGAGCCGGGACTTAACTATTTATGTGCAGGATGGAAGAAATTCTTTTCACATGCTGACAAAGCGATGGCATACATTTTACGCGCAACGGGTAACGTGGTGGCTCATGGCAAATACAGCGATTCAGTCGTGCGCCAAGAGAGTGAACAACGCCCAGTATTCGAAA
>NZ_JAWPOX010000027.1:0-71121 GCF_033344475.1 Vibrio sp. 1288 | reverse complement strand
AACTCTTCAATTTAAGATTTTGTTCGGCTCAATGAATACTGAACATTACATAAAGTAATGTTTGAATTGACTGTGCTCTTATTGGTTTTTACTTTTGAAAAAGTAAAACAAAACAGCTCAAGGCTGCTTCCCAATTCAAATGGTCACTTCGTTTCATTGAAACCTAATTTGATACCGAGGTATCTAATTGGATTATCATCAACGAGTGCCCACACAGATTGATAGGTCTATATTGTTAAAGAGCTTGCTTTGCGAGAAGTTTTTCTCTCAAAGCGGAGGTGCATTCTAGCGATTTAGTTGTTAGTGTCAAACACTTTTTTAAACTAATTTTTTGTAGAAGCTTTTTACCTCTTCGACCCTGCTAAAGCCTTGTGGCGTCTGCCGTGTCGATGGATGCGCATTATAGGGAGAAGATTTTCTTTGGCAATACTAAAAATGCATTTTTTCTAAAAAAACATGCCAAATGGATACTTTCCATCCAACCCTAAAATTACCCAGAAATAACACTCAGGATTTATACAATTTACCCACAAAAAGCTGTGGATAACTACTCATCACTATCAAAGAAATAAGAAATACGCGAACGCGGATTTAGATACTCTTTTACTTTATCCGGTAATTTTGACGGATGAATCGCGTTAACTATCTTTATATCTTTTGAGGCAAGATCAATGATTGGCGCTTGCGTCCTTGGTACTGATGGATCGTAAACCAAGACATTCGGGAATAATAAATGCGATGCATTCACTGAGATAACCAGGCCGACCATATTATTAGAAAGCTGAACTACGGTACCCGGAGGAAACACGCCCATAAACTTAATTAGGATGTTCAGGTTCTCTTCTTTATATAGGTGTTTACAGTTCTTATATAAATGAGAGAGTGCGGTATAAGGAATCTTTTGATCTGAGACTATCGGTGTATGACACAAGTTATCAAACGCATTGGCTACAGCAATAATTTGAGCAAACTCGTTGATCTCATCTCCTTTCAGGCCTTTAGGATAACCAGACCCATCTCTTAGCTCATGGTGCTGCGCGATCACAATTCTCGCGACTTCGGGAAAAGCCTCGATTTGACTCGCAAGATCGACGCCATATTTAGTATGCAACTTTAAGTAGTTGGTTTCTGGCTCTGTTAGAGGTAGTTGCTTTCTTAATATTGCAGTCGGGATTTTTATTTTCCCGATATCATGGAATAGTGCGGAAAAGGAAAGCTCTTTCAACTGTGCTGCTGAGTACCCTTTAGCACGGCCAATCATCATAGAGATAACAGCCACGTTCAATGAGTGGAAATAAATATCTTCAAACTCATTTTTTCCGTTCATCAGATGTAACGTAACATTATCATCGCACATTAACTTCTCGACGATATCTTCAATAAGAAGCTTTGCTTCATCAACTGCTGCTGTCGGACGGTTACGGATTTTAGTCATGACTGAACGCATACGTGCCAGAGAGCGCTCAAACTCTTTTTCACACTGAATCACGCGTCGACGGTATGCACTTAACTTTTCTATGCGGTTCTGTTTTTCTTGCCACATTTTTTGAGTTTCATGATCTAACGACGCTTCATTTGTTACTCTGTCAGCTTGTCTTTGATCAACAGGGAGTGGAACGGCATCGCTTTGCTCTGGATTAAAGTAAACGAACTTTACGCCGAGGTGGCGGATCATCTCGACTTGCTCTTGGTCTTTAATCTTAAAGCTATTGAGTAGAAAGGGGTGATCGTTCCACTTTAGCGGAAGACGGATATGTAATCCGGGTTGAATACGATCGACCGTTAGTTTAATGGCTGTCACTTATTCACTACTGATTTATATTTCTTAAGAGAGTTAGAATACTAGTAAATTTTGTGAATAAATTCATCAGTAACTATCAAAACATCAAACCGTTATTTCTAAGCGACTCACTTAATTAGATAGAAGTAAGCTACTTTAAGGAGCGATCTGCTTTGCGTATTTTAAGCTTGGCCTCGAACACTGGCTTGTCTATTACTTCTTGATCTTTGACTAGCCCCATTAACGTTTGTACCGCTACACGGGCCATGTCACTGATAGGAAAGTGCACTGCTGATACTGTAGGGTAAAGACTTTCACAAAGATCAACACTGTCAAAGCTAGTTAATGAGATTTGCTCTGGTACAGAAATACTGTGCTCGTGTAAGTACTGCATTGCACCAACCGTCATTTCTTCACTGCACGAAAAGACAGCCGTCACATCAGGGTGTCGTTGTAAAATTGCAGCCATTGCATCATAACCACTTTGCCGACCATAATTCCCTTCTTCACACCAGCTTTCATCAATATCTATACCAGCATCCTTCATTGCATCAATATACCCAAACTTTCTCAATACACTGTTATGACGTTGGGATGGACCGGCAATACAAGCAATCTTTCGATGGCCACCAGCTAAAAGGTGCTCAACTGCAATACGGCTTGCATGATGATGGTTAAAGGTAACACAACGCTCTTCTATTCCTTCCACGTAGCGATCCAGGAGAACGAAAGGTGTTGGCTGTTTAGCTAATTCACGTAAGTCATCATCTGACAAATAACGACTATGAAGTACATAGCCGTCACAACGTAAATCATTAAAACGCTGAATTGCCTCTTTTTCACCTTGTGCAGAATGATGGCCTTGAGCTGTAATCAAAAACTTCTTATGAATATCCAGCTCGGTCTGAACCTGCTCCATCATCTCGCCAAAGAAGCCCCCCGTATAGTAAGTCACCAATAACCCAACCATATTACTGGATGAGGTTGCGAGTGAACGAGCAATTGCACTGGGACGATAATTCAATTGCGCCATAGCTTGCTCTACTTTTTTTCGAGTTTCCTCGCGAAATTTCCCCTCTCCATTAATAATTCGAGAAACGGTAGAGCGATTTACACCGGCGAGTTCGGCTACATCTTTAATCCTTGCCATAATGCTATTGGGTCCAACTGCAATTGTTATTAAATATTCGTTTGTGTAGAACGGCTGCCAGCAATTCGTAAGGTGCTATAGGGGGCGAAGCTGGCAGCCTTTAATCATACACCGACCATTTGATTGGTAGAAACAAGCTCAGAGTAATCCGTGACAGTTATACCATGCTGAGCTAACTGTTCTTTTAAAATGGGAGAGGTAAGAACTTGTAACTCTAGCTCTCGCTGAAGCGCATAGCCACTCTTTAAGATAAGCGCCTGATCGGCCTCTGCCGGGTGGCACATCACCTCAACCAAGTCATAGTCAGCTTTTAAGCTCAATAGATGTGCCATTAAGCCATCCAAGCTCACTTTTTGATCATAAAACTCATCAGTAAAGATATACCTGATTGTCATCGATTCTTGACACAAGCCAGTGCCCCGCAGTGGCACTCGGTATTCATTCGCTACTTCTTTAATAACGGGCAAAATTTGAGGGTGAGTATGCGCGTGATGATGGCTATCTAAGTGGCTTAGCTCTAACCCAAGCGATAAAAAATGTTCCACCTGAGCTTTTGCTTCATCATAAACGACCTGAGTTTCGAAGTCCTGCTTACTCCAAAGTTCGTCATAGTTGATAAAGTGCGCTCGGCCGTTGGTCAAGTTAGGATGCTTCGTTATAGGCACACCTGCTGTAAACCTAAGATGAACGCCAACTTTCAAGTCTGGATTATGGCGAGCTAGTTCTAAGGCATGTTGCTCAGCATCCATACCCACCATCATGGTGGTTGAATGAACCACACCTTGCTGGTGAGCTTTAACGATGCCGCTATTTACACCTCTCGTTAAACCAAAATCATCAGCATTAAAAATGACTTTCATCGGCGCCCTTCCTTAGTTTTACAACGTCGTTAGTTTAAATTGAGGTAAATACGGAGCGTTCACCGCCAGAATATCATCCAGGATTGACTTGGCGCGGCCAATGTCAGGCACCAATGGGTTATTGGTTAATGCCATAAGCGCCTTGTCATAATTACCTTCGACAGCAGCTTCTATTGTTAGCTGCTCATACGCTTTAACTTGATGGAGTAATCCTTTGATATTGTTTGACAACTCGCCAACCGCAAGAGGTTTCGCCCCCCAGCTACCAATCACAGCACTACATTCAATCACAGCATCGTCAGGTAGGCCGTTGATCGCTCCATTATTTAAAACGTTAACAACATGAATACTATTACGATTGTTATAAATTGAATCAACTAGGTTCAGTGATGCATCAGAATAATAAGCACCACCCCGCTCCTCTAACTCTTTCGGCTTATGATCGAGGGTAGGATCTTGATAGAGCTTAAATAGCGCATTTTCTGTTTCCATTACCTGCTCAGCACGAGTGCCTTTTTCATCGGCACTTTGTTTCTCTTCAGCAAGCATGGCATCAGTTTGATAGAAGTAGCGATGATAAGGACATGGTATCGCCCCCAGTGCTTTTAGAAATGTCGGATCCCACGGTTCTTCCCAGATATTCTTCATACTGAAGTTGGCACCATCACCGACTTTCTCTAATACCGTTTGAGTAATATCTTCCCCATTGAGCCATGCTTTGTGTACCCACACGAGATGGTTTAACCCAGCAAACTCAAGTTGTAGCTCTTTTGGCTCGCACTCCATCATTTCCGCAATCATCATTTCCATTGAAACGGGCACATTGCATAAACCAATACTCTTTACTTTGGTGTACTTACTGACCGCTTCGGAAACTAAACCCGCTGGGTTGGTGAAATTGAGCATCCATGCGTTTGGAGCCAACTCTTCAATGTCTTTACAGATATCAAGAATGACCGGAATGGTTCGCAGTGCTTTAGCAAAACCACCAGGGCCCGTTGTTTCTTGGCCGATGACGTCGTACTTGATTGGGATTCGCTCATCGTTAGCGCGTGCAGCAAGGCCACCAACACGAAACTGCGTCATCACAAAATCCGCATCTTTTATCGCAGCACGGCGATCGAAACCGGCTTTTATATCAATTTTTGCTCCGGCTTTATCGACCATTCGCTGAGCCAATCCTTTAATAATCTCAAGCTTCTCAGCTCCTGACTCAATGTCCACAAAATGAATCTTCTTAACGGGTAAATATTCTAAGCGCTTAATAACCCCTTCAACCAATTCCGGGGTATAGCTACTACCACCGCCAATAATGGCAAGTTTGATCGCCTCTCTAGACATTTTCATCCCCCTTTATTTGTTCGAGATTTTTTTGTTCAGTGCGACGATTTCTACAGCCATCTCTTGAGCCAAAATCGTAGTCATTAGGTGATCTTGAGCATGCACCATCACTAACGTCATCGGGACTTTCCCTTCTCCCTGATCTTCTTCAATAAGCTGAGTCTGTATTAAGTGGGCTTTATTAATGCACTCTCTTGCTTGAGAGAGCTTCTCATCAGCCGCTTCAAAATCTTGCTCTCGAGATAAACGTAATGCCTCGTAGCTTAAACTTCTGGCTTCACCAGCATTGCAAATGATCTCCATTACAACCAATTCTTGTTCCATCATTTTCTCTCCGAAAATCGGGCCGCGGTAATTGCGGCCCATTAAGCACAGTTAAGCAGTAACGCCTTCGCCTGACGGGTGCGTGTCACCTTTAGTTTCCTTCGTCGTTGGTAGTTCTTGCTCCAACATTTGCTTCTCAAACATTTTGAAGAATGGGAAGTAGATGATTAGATCAAGAATTAATAAGCCAATGACGAGCAATACTGGCGCAAAGGTCCAACCGCTACCCCACGAAGCACCTATCAGTGCCGGTGTTGTCCAAGGTGTTGTAGCGACACCCATACCCACAAAGCCGACATGCACAGCAAAATACGCAATCGTAGCGTTGATGACTGGAGCGAAGACGAACGGGATAAACAAGGTCGGGTTCATCACAACTGGGCTACCGAAGATCACAGGTTCGTTGATTTGGAAAAAGCCAGGCACCGCACTCATTCGACCAATGCTCTTAAGGTGAACAGAACGGCTAAACGACATCAGCATAACAAGAGCAAGTGTTGCACCAGAGCCGCCAATAAAGATGTAAAAATCCCAGAACGGTTGAGTAAATACGTTTGGAATCGGTTCACCTGCAACAAAGGCTTCAATGTTGGCACCAATGTTGGTCAAAAAGATTGGAGAAAGCAGTCCAACAACAATTGCAGCACCATGAATACCCGCAAACCAAAGTAGCTGGCAAAGCAATAAAGCGCCAATAATGGCGGGCAATGAGTTAGACGCACTAATTAGCGGTTTAAAGATAGCCATAACAGCATCTGGAATCAGCATGTCGTACTGGGTTTGTACGAAAAGGCTAAGTGGATATAAGGTAATGAATATCGCTAAGACTGGTAGCAATACTTCAAATGATCGCGCAATCGCCGGTGGCACCTGCTCTGGCATGCGAATCGTAATATTGTGCTTTTTCATAAAACGGTAGAGCTCCACCGAGAAAAATGCACACATCACTGCGGTGAAGATCCCGGTTCCGCCCATGTGAGACATAGACAACGCGCCATCTTTAGCTGGGGCCGCAATGAGTAAAAAAGACATTAGTGACAATACAGCACTCGTGATCCCATCCATCTTGTAAGCCTTCGCTAAACTATAAGCAACGCCCAGCGAAACAAAAATGGTCATGATCCCCATCGACATGTTGTAGGGCATCATTATGGTATCAAAATGTGTAGTGGCGAAATCGAGCCAAATTCGACCAAAAGTAAAGGTTGTATCTTCGGCAAATGGGGGGAATGCAAAAATCAAAATGAAACTACCGACAATAATAAACGGCATTGCGACAATAAAACCGTCTCTCATTGCGCGAACATGGGGCTGATTCCCCACTTTAGCTGCTATAGGGGCTATATGCTTTTCGACTGCGCCTATAATTGCGTCATAAAGCTTCATAGAGTCCATCCTTATTTTAGGCAAAAGAATCCCGCATCAAATATTTATATTTGATGTACAGTTATCTTTTTAATTTAAAACTATATTTTAGTTAATTAATTCTAATGCTTGCTCTAGTACTTCTTCTCCCTTCATCATTCCATAATGCTGAGGAGAAATAGCATCAATGTTTTTACCATGCTCTTGCGCCGTTTTTCTTAGTTCTTCTAGCTGAAAACGTACTTGAGGCCCGAGAAGACAAACATCGTACTCTTTAATTGCATCTTCAAACGCATTCACTGACATTGCATCAATTTTGCACTCAATTCCTTTATTTTCAGCAGCTTGCTCCATTTTCTTAACAAGCATACTGGTTGACATCCCTGCGCTACAGCATAAAAGGATCTTTTTCATAGCCTTACTCCCGTTGTGTAAATTTCAACCTGCAAAAACTGTAGCAAAAATAACCAAGACAAAAAAGCGCAACCGGTTGCATTATTCGTGAACACAATCCCAATTTAGAAAATACCACCTATTTTTTTATAATTATTTAGGTCTAGGATAAAAGTCATAAAATAATTTAAGACATCACATTAAGTTTCAAATTATCAATATTTTACTACTGACAACGTCGTTATTAATTTCTTAAAAGGAATAGAGAATGAAATTTAATAAATTGGCTATTGCAACGCTTGTAAGTGCCGCACTATCACAACACTCATTTGCTCAAACCGACTCTAAAGGCACAATTTATCTAACGTTTGATGATGGACCAATCAATGCATCTATTGACGTTATTCAAGTACTTAACCAGGAAGATATCAAAGCGACGTTTTACTTTAATGCTTGGCATTTAGATGGAATTGGTGATGAGAATGAAGACCGTTCCCTAGAAGCCTTAAAGCTCGCATTAGACACTGGTCATATTGTTGCGAACCACAGTTACGATCACATGGTGCACAACTGCGTGGATGAGTTTGGACCGAACAGTGCTGCGGAGTGTAATGCGACCGGGGACCACCAGCTTAACTCGTATCAAGACCCTGTTTACGATGCCTCAATGTTTACGGAAAACTTATCTGTGTTAGCAAAGTATTTGCCGAACATTACAAGCTACCCGAACTACAAGGCAACAGAGTTTGCTAGACTGCCCTACACCAACGGTTGGCGCGTGACGAAAGACTTCAAAGCAGATGGGTTATGTGCCACGTCTGATGACCTGAAACCTTGGGAACCAGGATATGTATGCGATACATCCACCCCATCCAACAGTGTAAAAGCAGCTATCGAGGTTCAAAATATCCTAGCGAATAACGGCTATCAAACTCACGGTTGGGATGTGGACTGGGCACCCGAAAATTGGGGCATTGAAATGCCAGCAAACAGCCTTACAGAAGCAGAAGCATTTCTTGGATATGTGGATTCCGCGTTAAACACTTGTGCACCAACAACGATTAACCCGATCAACTCCAAAGCTCAAGAGTTCCCATGTGGTACACCTTTACACGCCGATAAAGTTATCGTATTAACTCACGAGTTCCTATTTGAAGATGGTAAGCGTGGCATGGGGGCAACGCAAAACCTACCTAAGCTCGCTAAGTTTATACAGTTAGCAAAACAAGCGGGTTATGACTTCGACACAATGGATAACTACACACCGAACTGGCAAGTTGGTCATAACTACGACGCTGGCGATTACGTCTTACACCTAGGTACTGTATACCAGGCTGTAACAAACCATACTGCGCAACAAGATTGGGCACCATCTCCAACCTCTAGCCTTTGGACAAATGCAGACCCAGCCACTAACTGGACTCAGAATGTTTCCTATAAACAAGGTGATGTGGTGACTTATCAAGGTTTGCGTTATCTAGTTGATGTACCGCACGTGTCCCAAGCAGACTGGACTCCGAACACTCAAAATACCTTGTTCACAGCTCTATAGGCTGTTCCTACTATCACCATGTAGTAGTTTGCGCGAGGCATACCCCTCGCGCTTTTTTGTTTTGAAGATCCAGATACAACAAAGCCCCGACTTTCATCGAGGCTCTGTCTTAAAATATGGTACCGGTGGACGGAGTTGATTGGACTGGCATTCCTGCCGCCACCGCGAAGGCAACGCTAACTTCCTTTTGATATTTACGAGCACCTAAAACGACGAAAGGCCGCTATAAAAGCGACCTTTCTATGTATGGTACCGGTGGGCGGACTTGAACCGCCACGCCCGAAGGCAACGGATTTTGAAGCCGACACGCCTATATATTTTATTTACAAATACAATTATTTAGATTATATTCAAAAGCAACTTATACAACTTTTTATACAACTTTTTGGTGTGTTATGTATCTAAAATTGATTAAGGGCTTGGCAATCTATAGACAATCACACACTAAATCTATTTATGTTAGGTTGCGTGTAGATGGCAAAGAGATTAGAAGATCGCTCGGTACATCTGATGTAGAAGAAGCGACAAGCAAGGCTTGGGCTTTAAAATTTGAGATGGAAGGGATGGTAAAAGCTGGTCTTGAAATCGTTCCTGTTCAACGTCATACAATAGAAAAAGCTTGTAATGCTGTTATTTTACAACTTAGAAATAAAAAACCTTTCAGGGAAACATACAATGATTATATCTATTTATTTAATACATTCATCATTCCTTTCTTTAAGAATAAAAGCATTCAAGATTTAACGACTAAAAATATAAGACTCTATTTTGAAAGTCTTGATCTTTCAGAGACTCGAAGGACAATGAATAAAACTTGTTTTACTCATTTATTTCATTATCTTGAAGAAGAAGATTTGTTAAAAAAAAGAGACTTTCCCTCTTTTCCAAAAGATATTAAAGCGGTAAAAAAACAAATTGGTTTTGATTTTTTAGAATCTGATTTAAAAGCGATTAGAGATTTTATTACATCTGATGATTGGCTTAATCAAAATAATATTAATTTTAAGACAAGAGAATATCGTTTGATTTTTCCACACGTTTTTACTTTTTTGCTTGAAACAGGAATGAGGACGGGTGAAGAAATGAATAATATTCGTTACTCAGATTTAATAAAATATGACAAAACTTTGTATGTTAAAATAAGAAAGGGAAAAACAAAAGAACATAGGCAACGTGAAGCTGTTCTTTCTAATAAAGCAATTGATTCACTGATTGCAATTACTGAAATAACAAAGGGTTTGACTCTTAATTCTGAACAATTATTAACAACTAAAGATTGTTTTATTTTTGAAAGTTCTTTTAATAAAATCTGTGATTTTTGCAAATTATTCGATCAAATTATAAAAAAGTTAATTGAAAATAATATTGTAAAAAAGAAATATACTTTATATTGCTGTCGTCACACATACATAACAAAACAACTTTTAAATGGTGTTGATATGTTAGTTATATCAAAACAAGTTGGCAATGGCTTAGACACTATTGAAAAGCATTATGATCATTCTATGTTAAAAGATAACAAAAATGTCAGAGCTTTAATTAAAGGAAAATCACCTGTAAGATTTTAAATAACAATGAAAAAGCCCTTTCGGGCTTTTAAATTGATGGTCTATTATTTCTTTTCTTTTTGTTCAGTTCTTTTGGTACGTCTGGATTATTATTTATAGTTAATTCAGGAAACTCGTAAGGATCAGAACTTGGTTCTTTTATTGTCTTTTTTAATTTGCTTATAAACTTTTTAAGTTTATTAACTAATTTTTTAAGCGCTGAAATCTCTTCTTGTTGTAAATTTAGTTGAGTTTCTAATCTTTTTATTTGATTTGATAAAGCAAAATTATTGTCTTGTTCATCCATAAGCTTGTTTTCAAGTTTTACCACCTCTTCTTTGTATTTCTTTTGCTCGTTAATTTCTGTATAAAACTCTTTAATGTCTTTGTGTTGTGCTTTACTTCCTTCCTTGTAAGTAAAGGTTTCACTTAGCGTTTTAGTCATAACTTCACAATAGCTCTTTTGAAATGCTTTAAGAGTTATTTTGTTAAACATATCCCTTGCGCTTAGTCTTCCGTCATTCGTTAAAGGTATTATGTGCGCGTGAATGTGTGGGTTAGACTCGTCAAGGTGTAAATCAACACTAATTACATTATCACCAAAATTCTCTTTTAAAAAAGTAACTGCTGCTTTTGTAAACTCTGTAACTTTCTTTTGGTCTTTATCTTCACAAAAATATTCTGGTGATAACGTTAGTAATGCTTCTATTGACAAAACAGAGTTTTTTCTTGGCTTTATTCCGTTTTTTTGAAGTCTATCTTTTACTGTTTTAACAAGATTTTTAGAGCCCAAAATATGGATATTTTTAACATCTGGATTTGCATTTGGCGTTTCTAAATATCTGTTTATGTGAGCATTCGATAAGTTCAAATGCTCAAAAGTTTTAATTTTTTCAAACCTAAGTATCGTTTTCAATTTTTATTTCTCCAATATTTTTATGTTGTTTAAAATTTCTTTTCTTCTTCTTGTATGCTTAATTAACCTATCTTCTAAAAAAGCTATTTGTTGATCTGAATTGAATATACTTTCAGGCCAACCTCCAAGATCTAATTTTACTTTTTCAGAATCAATCAAAAAGCAAGTTGCTTGGATGTTCTCTTCACTATCTTTTAATTCTCTTTTTAATTTGTCTAACATGATTATTTTTACGCTCATTTTCTTTTCCTTGTTTTTTTCTCAGATTTTGCAGCGAAGCTGCTTATTTAGTCCCGCCGGGCTCACACAAACCGTAGGCTTTGTATAGTGAGTATACAAACGTGTTTGTTCGTATATACATTAAACATATGACCATATATTATAATATTGTCAAATATTGGGACTTTTACAATCACAATTAGATAGATATCCACAACCGTTCCAATATCATTCCATAACTGTTCCAATCACATCACACAATAGTTCCAATATTATTCCTCAGTCGTTCCATAATAAAAAGCTACGCATTGAATTATCACTTAAAATATCAGATTACTTTGTCATTAATAAAACACCCTAATATATCTTTAAGTATTTTATTTATTATTATTTTTAGAATACTAAAACCCAATTGCGCTATGCGCCTTTCTGATAATCCGCACGTAGTGCGAATAAATATTTTTAATTGTCTATTTACATTTAATGAATATATGATAATTGTATTACACAACTGTCCCAAAAAGAGAATATTATGACTAAATATAATGAACTACCACAATTGCCAAAAATTGAAAAAAACAAGCTAATAATTTTGCTAAATCAAAATGCTGTTAGAGATACTAACTTCATAAGATCATTTGAAAAACCGAGAGATTTTTATCTATTTTCTATATTGCTTCACAACGAAATAATCAGAACAAAAGAAAATAGAACTATTGAAATAAGCATAAAGGAACTACAAGAGAAATATAAGATTTTTAGAGGAGAATCAAAATATGACCTAATGGATTTCTTAAACCAAATTAATAATGAAATATTTTCATATTTTATTTTAGATAAAGAAAATGAGATTTTTACTTACAATATCAAACCTGATTACTTCGATACTAATAGCAATACATTCTTTTTTAATGCCTGCTTATTGAAAGGATTAAAAATTAACTCTCAAAAAATCGCAATGTATTTAATGAGTATGGGACCACACGCTAAGTATCTTCACCTTTCGCATATAGCCAAGATATTAGATATTGAAGAAAAGAGTCAGAAGTTAAAACAAAAGTCAGCTAATACGGCCATAGAGACACTATCAAAGCATAATTTTATTAAAGATACTAAATATGATAGAAGTAAGAAAATATTCTATTTTAAAATGGAAGATCTTAAATTAAAGGAAATAATTCAAGATCTTCCTGACTGTTTACATTAATTAATCACTTGTTCAATATAATTAATATGTTTTTTAGCATACCACGGTCTCATGTGATTTTGATCTTTATAATAATACCTAAAATCATCATCCATAACCCGACAGACTTCATCACACAAATAACTAATCGGGTCAATAATTTTCACGTCCTTCTTTTCTGTTAAATTATCTAATATCGAATAATGTAGATTATATACTTCTCTTGCTTCTTGTGTTGTGATGAAGTTCCTTAAACTATATCGCATTGAATACTTAGGATCAAACTCTTTACCTGACGGTTCGCCTAAAATCATATAAACTTCATTTGAATTATTTTTGGCGAATTTCAGAAAATCATTATACTCACTTATTCTTAAATTAATTTGTTCTTCTTTTACACGTTGATCATTAGATAAATAACCGTCAATAAAATAAATCGAAGTGACTATTTTTTCAAAATCAATTTCATTTATTAACTCCCTATAATTTTGGATATTTGAACAACTCCATTTAGGGTTAACAAATGATGGGGAAACAAAGCAACCTCCCATAGTCACATAGTAAATATTATATTTACTATGTGAGCTTTTTACATAAGGATATGTTTGTTCTATGTGGCTTGCACCAATGAATAAAATGTTTTTATCTGAACTTCCATTTATAAATCTAACATCTACATTTCCAATTCTCATATTTGATTCTGGATAACCCCAATCTCCAATCGCTTCAATCGCTCTTTCGTTTTTGACACGTAATTCAGCATCAAGCCTATCAGGCACCCCATTAGTTAAAAACACATAACAACTAAAAAGACCAAAAGTAAGTAAATAATACAATGGCTGACATCTTAAAAAATCATAAATATGGTTGAAACTATTCCTTAACGGAAAACTCTCAATATATCTATTACTTAAAAAACCAAGGTATAATGAAAGCATAATACCTAAATATTGAAATGTGTCGCTCAAAGTATAATAAGATATAGCAACTACAATCGGCCAATGCCAAAGATAAATTGAATAAGACCACTTACCTAATGATTGAAAAACAATATTATCTGTTACAATACTATCATTCCTTTGAGCTTGGATTAGCAAAAACGCACCAAAAACAGGAATTAAAGCCAAATACCCAGGCCATAAGTTTTCTTTTGAAATGAAAATATAAGATAGGATTATTAGTGCTAAACCAACCCATTCAAAGACTTTCTTTTTATTCTCTGCAAGTTTTAACGGGTAAAGGTATGCAACACCGCCAATCATCATTTCCCACGCTCTGGTAGGTAATAGATAGTAAGCAGGATTAGGCCATTTGTAGGTTGCTATCACACAGAAGATAAAGCCCAACACCGTTCCAACTAAAACAGTCGCTTTCATCGCCTTTAACGACATAAACTTTCTCATAGCAACAAGGACTAATGGATAGATTATGTAGAACTGCCATTCAGCAGATAAAGACCAAGTATGTAAAAGCCACTTTTCGTGTGAAGCTGCGTCAAAGTAGCCAGACTCCCTCCAATATATGATATTGGATAAAAAGCCCATACTACTGCCTACGTGCTTTCCTAATGCTCTGTAATCAAGCGGAGTAAGATAGAACCAACCGAACACCAACAAGAGCAGACAAAGAACAGCTAACGCTGGTATGATCCTGTTAGCTCTCGCAACATAAAACTTCAAAATAGAAAAGTTTTCTTGCTCAATCCCTCTAAATATTATCCCTGTCATTAAAAAACCAGAAATAACAAAAAACACGTCTACCCCTGCAAAACCGCCGGGCATCCAACTCGCATTGAAATGAAATAGCACAACGGCTATTACTGCTATGGCTCTTAAACCATTTATATCTTTTCTGAACTGCACAAGCCTAAACCAAATGATTGAAATATTTGGGTGTATTTTATACTAATACTAAGGCAAGGCAAGGCAAGGCAAGGCAAGGCAAGGCAAGGCAAGAATATTTTATATAGTGCAGATAGCAAAAAACCGCTCATATAGAACGGTTCTTTTAAATATGGTACCTGCGGGCGGACTTGAACCGCCACTCCCGAGGGAAAGGGATTTTGAATCCCTCATGTCTACCAATTCCATCACGCAGGCTTTTTATACAACTCTATACAACTTTTACTTGAATAGAAAAATCAATGTAACATATTGATTTTAATGCACATTAGCATAATAACACTGGAAACGCAACGCCTTTTGAATCCGTCGTGTATACCAATTTCACCACACCGGCATCTTTGGGCTATTGCCCTTTGATGGTTGGCATTATACGTAAGCTTTTGACCTGCGCAAGCAGAAATACCTTAAATAACTATCGTTTGCTGATAATTTCGCCACAAAGTGTGACAAAGCTGTACTCATAAGAAACGTACGCTCCATTTTCTACTACTCTTCCAGATGAAAGTGAGTATACGAAACTCTTTTTAAATTCTATTCACTGTAATATCAGAAACATAACCATTCCCAATGCTCGACAACGCATTATGGAGCATCTCTGCGGCATCTTCTGCTTGCATGAAGTGACTCGTGTCCATCGTATTGCCGCTTGTTTTCCAGAATTCCGTATCCATTCCACCAGGATAAACCGCGATAATTTTCATAGGTTTTCCTTTTAGCTCCAAACGAACCGACTCAATTAATCCTTTGACGGCCCATTTCACTGCACAATACGTAGACTCTTGCGCTTTAGGTTGTTGCGCGGCTGTGGACATGATCATGACCACTTTTATTGGATGATCTTTGTAACGCTTTACTAACTCTCTTAACACATGAATCGCAGAATTCAGGTTGTTATCAATCAACTTTTGAACCTCTTCCGGCTCCTGCTCTTCCAGTAAGCCAAAATAACCACTTCCTGCACTATGAATGACCATTTCAGGAGGCTGTTTCATCCCATCAAAGAGCTGTTTCACACCTTGATGTAATGAGAGGTTGCAAGCTTGATAGCCGACGTTATGAGAGAGTTGTTTTGCTAGTGCGGATAGTTTTTCTGTATTTCTTCCTATTACATACGTCTCTTTGCCTTCCGCATCATAACGCTTTGCTAGTTCCGCCCCTAAGCCGCTACTTGCACCTGTAATTACAATCATGCGCTACCTCTTTTCAATCACATACTTTTAATTCATCTATCAATTAAGGTAACAGAATCGTGGTAATTCACACCTCAAGAGCACCATTCTTTGAAGCAAGCAGCTTTCTTACTTTCGTGATGCATGAAATATCAAGCAGAACGACGGGCATTTAACCTATGCTTAAGCAAGAATAACTTTCTGAATTTTCTATCGACTTTCTAGTGAGAACTGAATAGGAGCAAAGAATGACTGGGTCAAAATGGCAGTGGTTACTGAAACAGATGACACGAAAACTGTGGGTCCGGACGTCACTCTACGCATTACTAGCTGTTGCTACCGCCTTAATGTCGATTGTTTTAAACCAGTTCATTACTCTGCCCCCTGCCATCAACGTCAGCAAGGATTTGTTGAACAACATATTAAATATCCTCGCAACCTCCATGCTTGCAGTGACTACATTCTCTCTCAATATTATGGTCTCAGCATACAGTGCCGCTAGTGCGGGGGTAACGCCACGAGCGACAAAACTGTTGATGGAAGACAGCACAACACAAAATGCCTTAGCAACCTTTCTTGGCTCTTTTCTATTTAGTTTGGTAGGAATTATCGCGCTAGGTATTGGGGCCTATCATCAACAAGCACAAATTTATCTGTTCATCGTAACTATCGCCGTAATCGTGATGATCATACTCACTCTGCTACGTTGGATTCAGCACCTTTCCGTACTAGGAAGGGTCAGTGAAACCACTTCATACGTGGAGCAAGCCTTGTTAGATGCGATAAGAAAACGGGGCAAAGAGCGTTGGCTAGGTGCTCACCCGTGGAGCCACCCAGAACATAAACCCAGAGGAAGTAAACCTATTTTGAGCCAAGAAATTGGCTACTTACAGCATGTTGATATGCATCATCTCGATAGTATTGCTGAAGCAAACCAATGCACCATCTACCTTGAGCGACAACCGGGAAGTTTTGTGTACGTAGGTCAACCATTGGCTTGGGTTTGTGGAGAATTGCCAGACGAAAGCGAAGTAACGGCAGCCTTCACGATTCGAACGGAGCGTTCATATGATCAGGACCCTCGCTTTGGTTTAGTCGTTATGGCGGAAATCGCCTCACGAGCACTATCTCCGGCTGTAAATGATAATGGCACCGCAATTGACGTTCTTGGGCGTTCTGTACGAGCACTTTCATTATGGGGAGACCTACTCAGTGAGCCTCCTACCAAAACTCGATATCCTAGACTATTTGTGCCCGCATTGAGCTGCCAGGATTTGTTTGATGATGTCTTTTTGCCGATAGCACACGATGGTGCAGCGCAACTCCAAATACAGATTCGCCTACAAAAGGCCTTGCTAGCTCTCTCTAGTATGCACCCTAAGTTATTTTTGTCACCAGCAATCAAGCTGTCAGAAAAAGCTTTAGAGCTTTCGTTAAGCCAACATTATACCGAAGATGAGAAACACCAACTCTCTCAGCTATCTAATCTGGTCACAGACCAAAGAGCCAATGGTTAAGAGAGTCGAATTCAGTTGAAACATATTGCTGCACGGCCTCGTGTATCATGACATGTGCTGATAACGTAGGGCAGAAAAGTCACTTAGTTTATACACAATTAAAGACTCTGTGCGTTAGGTCTCTTTTCTCTTGGTGAGGGAATCTATATTCTGACGCACAATTTTTAAGGTAAGTGATGGAATAATGGCAACGTCTACAACTCTTCCACCTGCTGGTCTCTTTCGTCGACTTGCAGCGTTGATTTACGACACATTGATTATTATCGCAATTGAAATGATGGCCGCTGGTATTGTTATGGCCGTTGTGTTTGCACTAAATGCAGCAGGATTGTTGAGCTATGGCGAGTACGCTGATGCCGCAGATATGCTCGGAAAGCACCCTGTATTCAGCCCTCTATTTACACTTTATCTTGCGGGTGTGTGGATATATTTCTTTGTGTTCTTCTGGACGCGAGCAGGACAAACTCTTGGGATGCGCGCTTGGAAGCTTCGAGTTCGCAATGCCAAAGACGGAGCACCAATTACGGTAACTCAAGCTCTGATTCGTATTTCGACATCTGGCTTTGGCTTGGCAAATTTGACTGTACCGATTGATCCGAAGAAACGTGGTTTCCACGACATTTGGGCCAAAACAGAGGTTGTTGTATTACCTAAGGCAAATTAACTTGTCTAGGAACACAAAAAAGGAAGGCGTAATGCCTTCCTTTTACATTTGGTTCGGTAAAACTTGGTTTATTCGATGATGCTTCAGTTATAGCTTTCTTCGTAGCAGTGCAATCGCAATAGCTAAGAACACCAAACTCGGGGCCAAAGCACCAAACACTGGGGATATGCCATACACCAAGCTTAATGGGCCAAAGAACTCACTGGATATGTAAAAAGTAAACCCGGCAACCACGCCCGACAATACCCTTGCCCCCATGGTCACGCTTCTGAGTGGCCCGAAAACAAAAGATAGCGCCATTAACATCATCACAGCAATTGAAAGCGGCTGAGTCAACTTACGCCAAAACGCCAACTCATAGCGAGATGCATCTTGTTCCGATGCTTTCAGGTAAGTCACATAATCATACAAACCGCTCAGTGACAGTTCTTCTGGCTTCACGGTCACCACAGCTAGCTTATCTGGTGCCAAAGAGGTGTGCCACTCCATCTGTTCGATGTCTTGCTTTGAAATTACGTTTTCATTTTCCATGTCCGTAATTTGTACGTAGCGCATCAGCCAGTTGTTATCTTGTTGGTAGTCGACTTCTTCGGCGAAAATAACTTTTTGTAGATTCTTATCATCATCAAAACGCCACATATTTAAAGCATAAAGCTTGTCGTCTTCGACTTTACCGATAAAGATAAAGTCGTTTGCGTCACGAGCCCACACACCTGAGCGCACAGACACAATGCTACCACCTGATATCGCAAACGCACGTAAGTCACGGGCCATCTTCTGGGCCTCAGGAGCGCCCCATTGACCTAACGCCATAACGACAATCATGAGCGGGACGGCCGTTTTTAGTACCGATAACCCGATATCCAGCTTAGAGAAACCAGCAGCTTGCATCACCACCAGCTCAGAGCTTGAAGCCAACATACCTAAGCCGATCAGGGCACCGAGTAATGCCGCCATTGGAAAGAACATTTCGATATCACGCGGCACACTGAGTAACACAAAGTACAACGCATGAGTGAGGTCGTACACACCTCGCCCTACTTTACGTAGCTGTTCTACATATTTGATGATGCCCGATAAGCCAACAAACGTCGCTAAAACCAAGGCAGTGGTAGAGATGATGGTTCTACCGATGTAAAGGTCTAAGATTTTGAACACAGCTTACGCGAGCCTCTTCTTGCGGAATTTGTCTTTTATTCGTCTAGCAGCAACGCTGTCCATCATATTCGCCATGATAGCAACAATCAGCAACATCGCATTGATTGGCCACATACCAATAGCAGCCGGGATGTCACCATCTTCTAATGCAGATTTGGTTGCACTGATCGCCAAGAAATACGCTAGATAGATCAGAATCGCAGGCCCCATTTTGGCAAACCGTCCCTGACGCGGATTCACCGCAGACAAAGGAATAACGAGCATTGTTAAGAGTGGAATACACACAAATAACGAAATTCGCCATTGTAGCTCCGCTTGCGCCTCTGGATCTGGGTGACCTATCAAGTCAACCGTTGGGTATGCTTCCCAGTCTCGCCCTTTCTCTTTGACCTCACGTTGGCCGATAACACCTTCGTATTCATCGAATTTCGTGATCATATATTCAACGCGAGTAGGCACACCTTCATAACGCGTACCTTCTTTCATAGTGATGATCTGACGACCGTCCGAAAGCTCTTTTACTTCACCAGAAGATGAGAACATCACACTCGGTAACACTGAATCTCGAGGGCGCATCTGCGCAACAAAAACGTTGCTCAAGGTATTGTCTTTAATGTCATCGATGAACACAACCGATGAACCGTCTGGTGTACCTTGGAACTGACCTTTTTTAAGTAGGTCAACGCTGTTTTCTGACGCTACCTGCTCATAAAGCTGCTCAACGCGGTCTTGAGACCACGGCGATAGCCACAACGCATTGAAAGCCGCCACCGCTGAAGTAATCAACGCTAGGTATAAGGCCGCTTGAACCAAGAATTTATTACCAATACCTGTCGCGTTCATTACGACAATTTCGCTCTCTGCATACAGACGACCAAATGTGATCAATATGCCGATATACAGACTTAAAGGCAGCATTAACAGACCCATTGCTGGCATGTTCAAACCAACAATCGAGAAAATCAATCCAGCAGGAATATCCCCATCAGAAGCATCAGCAAGAACACTTATGAATTTCTGGCTTACAAACACCAAAAAAAGTACGAAAAAAATCGCAAATTGGCTCTTGAGTGTTTCGCGGATCAAATATCTAACAATAATCACGCTGAAATTACCTATACAAAACTTGTTTTTTTGGTCGAATCACTATAGTTTCCCGTTGAACCATTTATTTTTTTAAAAATTATAAACTAGATGTTAGTCGCTTAATCAGCTCTGCATGTAAGCCTGGAGCTAAAATTCAACAAGTAAGCGATCATTATCTAACATTTAGAGCAATTTGTCTTCAGGATGTAGGAGTACGCATGGAGTTCAGTGTAAAAAGTGGCAGTCCAGAGAAACAACGTAGCGCATGTATCGTTGTTGGTGTGTTTGAACCACGTCGCCTTTCTCCAGTAGCCGAACAACTTGATAAAATCAGTGACGGTTACATCAGTTCACTACTTCGCCGTGGTGATCTAGAGGGTAAACCTGGTCAGATGCTGCTACTGCATCAAGTACCAGGTGTTTTGTCAGAGCGCGTTTTACTTGTCGGTTGCGGCAAAGAGCGTGAACTTGGCGAGCGCCAGTACAAGGAAATCATTCAAAAGACGATCAGCACACTTAACGAGACAGGCTCAATGGAAGCAGTATGTTTCCTAACTGAACTGCATGTTAAGGGTCGTGATACATACTGGAAAGTGCGCCAGGCTGTAGAAGCGACTAAAGATGGTCTATACACATTTAATCAATTCAAGAGCGTGAAACCTGAGACTCGCCGCCCACTGCGCAAGCTTGTTTTCAACGTACCAACGCGTCGTGAATTGAACTTGGGTGAAAAAGCAATCACTCATGGTCTTGCTATCGCATCAGGTGTCAAAGCCTCAAAAGACCTTGGCAACATGCCGCCAAACGTAGCTAATCCAGCTTACCTTGCTTCTCAAGCTCGTCGTCTAGCGGACGATTACGAAACCGTAACCACCAAAATCATTGGTGAGCAAGAGATGGAAAAACTGGGTATGACCTCTTACCTAGCAGTAGGCCGTGGTTCTAAAAACGAATCTATGATGTCTATCATCGAGTACAAAGGTAACCCTGACTCGGATGCAAAACCGATTGTGCTCGTAGGTAAAGGTCTAACCTTCGACTCAGGCGGTATCTCTCTAAAGCCGGGCGAAGGTATGGATGAGATGAAGTACGACATGTGTGGTGCGGCATCGGTATTCGGTACAATGAAAGCTCTGGCGAAGCTAAACCTACCAATCAACGTTATTGGTGTTCTAGCGGGCTGTGAAAACATGCCTGGCAGCAACGCTTACCGTCCAGGTGACATCCTTACAACCATGTCTGGTCAAACTGTAGAAGTTCTGAACACGGATGCGGAAGGTCGTCTCGTTCTTTGTGACGCACTGACTTACGTAGAGCGTTTCGAACCAGACTGCGTAGTAGACGTTGCAACGCTAACTGGTGCTTGTGTTATCGCACTAGGCCACCATATCAGCGGCGTAATCTCTAACCACAACCCTCTTTCTCATGAGCTAGTAAACGCTTCTGAGCAAGCGAGTGACCGTGCATGGCGTCTACCAATGGCAGACGAGTACCACGAACAGTTGAAGAGCCCGTTTGCGGATATGGCAAACATTGGTGGTCGCCCTGGTGGCACAATTACTGCGGGTTGCTTCTTATCTAAGTTCGCGAAGAAGTACAACTGGGCACACGTCGATATCGCAGGTACCGCGTGGAAATCAGGCGCAGCGAAAGGCTCAACGGGCCGTCCTGTCTCAATGCTTGTCCAATTCCTTTTGAACCGCAGCGGCCAAGAGACAGAAGAGTAATTTCTGAACAGAATCTAAAAGGGCCGCAAGGCCCTTTTTTATTACCTCGATTTTCTTGATTGAAAATCGGATTTAATATGGTTTCTGGAAGAGACCATCGGCAAGTGAGAGAATGATGCAAACAGCAACCTTCTACATCATTAATGAAGAGAGCCCGCAAGCAACGGTGACTGGCTTTGAAGAATACATCGTGTTTTTGGCTCAGCACTTTGCTCGTCAAGGCGCAAAAGTGTATCTGAACTGCCAAGACAAACCGCATGCCGAGCAGCTCGCTGAAGCCTTTTGGCAAATTGATGCAGACAAGTTCATGGCACATAATCTTGTAGGCGAAGGACCGAAATACGCCACCAATATTGAAATCGGCCATGAAGGTGTAAAACCTAATTGGAACCGCCAGCTGGTAATTAATTTGGCGGAAAATGAGACAACCTTTGCGAACAAGTTTGCTCAAGTGGTAGACTTCGTGCCCTGCGAAGAAAAAGCTAAACAACTCGCAAGAGAAAGATATAAAATTTACCGTCAAGCAGGTTACCAGCTGCAAACGATCGAAATTCAATATCCTTAACGGTCAATCCTTATAGTTAAGGCGATCTTGTTAAGATCCCTCACTTATAAAGATTGACTAAGATTCAACCATCAACGTATCCATTAAAAGAGCGCTATGGAAAAGACATACAACCCAACTTCAATCGAACAAGCTCTGTATCAGACTTGGGAAGAGAAAGGCTACTTTAAGCCACACGGTGACACTACTAAAGAATCATACAGCATCATGATCCCGCCACCGAACGTCACTGGTAGCCTACACATGGGCCACGCGTTCCAAGATACGATCATGGATACGCTTATCCGTTGTGAACGTATGAAGGGTAAAAACACCCTTTGGCAAGTAGGTACTGACCACGCTGGTATCGCAACTCAGATGGTTGTTGAGCGTAAGATCGCTGCAGAAGAAGGCAAAACAAAACACGATTACGGTCGTGAAGCTTTCATCGACAAAATCTGGGAATGGAAAGGCGAATCTGGCGGCACTATCACTAAGCAGCTTCGTCGTCTTGGCGCATCTGTAGACTGGGATCGTGAACGCTTCACGATGGACGATGGTCTATCTAACGCCGTCCAAGAAGTGTTCGTACGTCTGTACGAAGACGATCTAATCTACCGCGGTAAGCGTCTAGTTAACTGGGATCCAAAGCTACACACAGCGATTTCAGATCTAGAAGTAGAGAACAAAGACACTAAAGGCCACATGTGGCACTTCCGCTACCCACTAGCAGATGGCGCTAGAACAGCCGATGGCAAAGACTACATCGTTGTTGCAACGACTCGTCCAGAGACCGTGCTAGGCGATACAGGTGTTGCAGTTAACCCAGAAGATCCACGTTACAAAGATCTTATCGGTAAAGAAATCATCCTTCCTATCGTTGATCGTCGCATCCCAATCGTGGGCGATGAGCACGCAGATATGGAAAAAGGTACTGGCTGTGTGAAAATCACACCTGCGCACGACTTCAACGACTACGAAGTAGGTAAGCGCCACCAGCTACCAATGATCAACATTCTGACTTTCGACGCAAACATCCGTGATGCTTCTGAAGTATTCAACACCAACGGCGAAGCAAGCGACGCTTACAGCACTGAGCTACCAGCTAAATACCACGGTATGGAGCGTTTTGCCGCTCGTAAAGCTATCGTTGCTGAATTCGACGAGCTAGGCCTACTTGAAGAAGTGAAAGATCACGATCTACAAGTTCCTTACGGCGACCGTGGTGGCGTGGTTATCGAACCAATGCTAACTGACCAATGGTACGTACGTACTGCGCCTCTAGCGAAAACTGCAGTTGAAGCAGTAGAAAACGGCGACATCCAATTTGTTCCTAAGCAGTACGAAAACATGTACTTCTCTTGGATGCGTGACGTTCAAGACTGGTGTATCTCTCGTCAGCTATGGTGGGGTCACCGCATCCCAGCTTGGTACGACAACCAAGGTAATGTTTACGTAGGTCGCACTGAAGAAGAAGTTCGTAAGAACAACAACCTAGAGTCAGTCATTGAACTGCACCAAGACGAAGACGTACTGGATACGTGGTTCTCTTCTGCACTATGGACATTCGGTACTCAAGGTTGGCCAGAGCAAACTGACGACCTGAAAGTATTCCACCCTTCAGACGTTCTAGTAACTGGTTTCGACATCATCTTCTTCTGGGTTGCGCGCATGATCATGATGACCATGCACTTCGTGAAAGACGAAAACGGCAAACCACAAGTACCATTTAAGACGGTTTACGTTACTGGTCTAATCCGTGATGAAAACGGCGACAAGATGTCTAAGTCGAAAGGTAACGTACTTGACCCAATCGACATGATCGATGGTATCGACCTAGAGTCTCTAGTAGAGAAGCGTTGTGGCAACATGATGCAACCTCAGCTAGCGAAGAAGATCGAGAAGAACACTCGTAAGACGTTTGAAAACGGTATCGAAGCATACGGTACAGACGCACTACGTTTCACTCTTGCAGCAATGGCATCAACAGGTCGTGATATCAACTGGGATATGAAGCGTCTTGAGGGTTACCGTAACTTCTGTAACAAACTATGGAACGCAAGCCGTTACGTAATGATGAACACAGAAGAGCAAGATTGTGGCTTCAACGGTGGTGAGATTGAATACTCACTAGCAGACAAATGGATCGAGTCTCAGTTTGAACTTGCAGCGAAAGCGTTCAACAACCATATCGACAACTTCCGTCTAGATATGGCTGCGAACACGCTTTACGAATTCATCTGGAACCAATTCTGTGACTGGTACCTAGAGCTAACTAAACCCGTTCTATGGAAAGGTACTGAAGCGCAACAGCGTGGTACTCGCCGTACACTAATCACGGTACTTGAGAAGACTCTACGTCTGGCTCATCCTGTGATTCCTTACATCACTGAAACTATCTGGCAAAGCATCAAGCCACTAGTTGAAGGTGTAGAAGGTGAGACAATCATGCTTCAAGCACTGCCTCAATTCGACGAAGCAAACTTCAACCAAGAAGCGCTAGATGATATCGAATGGGTGAAGGCGTTCATTACCAGCATCCGTAACCTACGTGCTGAATACGACATCAACCCTGGTAAGCCGCTTGACGTTATGCTGAAAGCAGCAAATGCAGAAGATGCCTCTCGTCTAGAAGCAAGCAAGCAAGTACTGATGTCACTAGCGAAGCTAGAAGCAGTACGCGTGCTTGAAGCTGGCGAACAAACTCCTGCATGTGCGACAGCACTGGTTGGTAAGTCTGAGCTGATGATCCCAATGGCAGGTCTGATCGACAAAGATGCTGAGCTTGCTCGTCTAGATGGCGAAATCAAGAAGACTCACGGCGAAATCAAGCGTATCGAAGGCAAACTAGGTAACGAAGGCTTCGTAGCGAAAGCACCTGAAGCAGTTGTTGCTAAAGAGCGTGAGAAGCTTGAAGGCTACAAAGAAACGCTAGCTAAGCTAGAAGAGCAGAAGACAACGATCGCTGCGCTTTAAGCCTCAGTGAAAGAGAAGAATTAGCACTTCTCACTTTTTGGTTCAAAAGGTTGGTCATCATGGCCAACCTTTTTTGTATACATTTCACCAAAACCATCATCAATAGCTTCCCCCTATCACAACAATACTCATTACCCATTAGCATTAATGAGAATTATTATCGATAATAAGCTCATCGAAACAAACACGATTGAGTAATTATCATGAAAAAGACACTAACTTTCGCAGCACTGCATTTTACTATCGCATTTAGTGTCGCTTACGTACTCACAGGCGACATTCTAATTGGTAGTTTAATTGCCATGATTGAGCCTTCAGTGAACACCGTAGCCTTCTACTTTCATGAAAAGGCATGGGCAAAAGTCCCAGCACTTAAAGCTCGTCAGTGGATGACCAAATTAAAAACCGCAAGCTTTGCGACCGTGCACTTCAGCGTCGCTTTTACCGTGGTTTACTTACTAACAGGTGATGCATTTGTCGGCGGCGTAATGGCGATGTTAGAGCCAAGTTTGAACACGGTGGCTTACTACTTCCACGAGAAAGTATGGATGCGTAAATCATCAGAAAAAACTCCAGCACCGCAGTTTTGTTTACATCACCACGCTTAAACATGGAGGCTCACTACGTCTCCTAACGAGCAAAATGACATTTACCATTGACAAGGTTGCGCACCGCAATTAATTTAATTGCGGTACGCAACTTTATTTTTAGAGGTAAGTGATAATGAACGCTCGTCAACTTCGACACTACTCCCGTCAAGCCGTCCGATTGCTTGGTATGCTTGATAAACAATGCGGCGATGTCGCTCTCACTCCAGTGCAAGCGCACGCATTGGGTGAAATCCAATTGCAGCCATTGACCATCAATCAGCTGGCACAGCAGCTTAATGTCGACAAGTCCAACGCGAGCCGAACCGTTACTGGTTTGATTAAATTAGGTTTGGTCGAGAGCATCGAAAACCCAAAAGACAAACGTAGTCAACTCGTCGCGATTACAGAGCAAGGCCAACTGGCGTTATCGCAACTGGACCAACAGCAAAACCACTTCTTTGAACAACTGCTTACCCAACTCGATGACAGCGAGCAAGAGCAACTCAAACTTGGTCTAGAGACTTACCTAAAAGGGCTAACAAAAGTGTGTCAGTCTGAGGAATACGTTCTTCGACCTCTTACTAAAGCAGACAACCCGCAAGTCGCAGATGTGATTCGTAAAGTCTCTGCAGAATACGGCTTAACCGCAGACAAAGGTTATGGTGTGGCCGATCCAACGCTTGATGATATGTATTCGGTTTACAATCAATGCGGGGCCGCCTATTGGGTCATTGAACATCGCGGAGAGATCGTTGGTGGCGGTGGCTTTGCCCCTTTAGCTGGCGAGCCAAATGTGTGTGAACTACAAAAGATGTACTTCTTACCTCAAACACGAGGACACGGTTTAGCCAAACGCATCGTCGCATTGAGCTTACAATTGGCGAAACAATTTGGGTATCAGCAGTGCTATTTAGAGACAACTGAATGTCTGAGAGAAGCGGTAAGCTTGTATGAAAAGCTAGGCTTTGAGCATCTCGATGCCCCGCTTGGACAAACAGGGCATGATGCATGTGAAGTCGTAATGCTTAAGATGCTGTAATAGATAATATTATTAGAAGTTAAAGCACAACATGGGTAACACAAAGCTCCTGGCTCAAGGCAACAGTGAAGTTTTGGTGCTGCCCATCCAACTCAACAGACAATTGGTAGAGATCACTTGGATCAGGATCAGTAAGATCGGCATACTTTGGCGCTTCGATCTGGAATAAAGCGCTCGCATGCTCCGCTCGGACATCAATAGGAATATGGTAAGTCATAGCATTAAACTTAACCGATGCAGAGACCAGACCCGGCGCAAAAGTTTGATAGTACAAGTCTACTTTAAACTCGCAACCACCACCGTGGTGCCAAATCTGCTCGGTTGCCACGCGGTCTAAACGTACATTGCGAATGAACTGCAGATACGGTTCTTGCCATACCCCTAAGCGCTCATCACTTTTTTTATATTCATGATCGGACAGAGAGCACAGCTCAGGTTTATCTTCATCAAACAGAAGATCCTCTTCTTCCTCTAAGAACAAGATTTCAAAGCGGTTACGCCCCATTTGCATGAACGGACGAATGTCTTTCTTGTAGACATTTTGAGAACCGTCACAGTCGAACAATGCTACTCCGTTCAAACGCACTTCTGCATGGTAATCCACACCACCCAACACCATTTCTACCGCTGGGAATGCCATCATGGATTCGTCCACTTCAATGTCATGCATCAGGTGCCACTCTTGCTGACGAATTGCTTCTTCTGTCAGTTCAGCTGGCAATACCTGACTCAAAGGAGCAGGGAAAGTAATGTCATCCTGTGGGATAGAAAGGTCCGTCAGTGGAGAGACTTGCCATAAACCGGCGAGTGAGAGTTGCATATACACCTTGAGCTAGATCAATTTTCACGCATTATAGGGAGAAATCCCCTATAAACTCAATGTGAATTATTTATCGCCTCCACATTCGTCAGTTTTTCAAGGAATAAAAAAACCAGCGTTAAACGCTGGTTTTTCCAAAAGTAGTGAGCTTTGATTACTCGTCGTCTTCATCTTCTTCAGGGTAAAGCGCATCTTCGCCTTCGTAGTACGTACCCCAACCGTCATAGATGATGTCGTATTTTTCTGCCAAGTGAATCAATTTTTCAACTTGCGCATCAATCGCTTCTGCGTCTAGTGCGGACTCCATAGTCGCATCACAGCAAAGCAACTTGTTACCATCTTCATCTTCAGTTTCTTCTGCTTCAAGAACTTCAAAGCCCATCTTGAATGCTTCAACTACCGCTTTTTCTAGCGTGTCAAAATCTTCTGCAAACAGGTGGTGCTCAATTTCGTATAGCGAATCTGGATCGCTGCCATCTTCTAGCAATGCTGCAATGATATCGCGAGTCTCTTCCTTTTGAATCTCAATTAATTCTTCTACTGATAGATATTCATCTTCGTGAGACATGTTTTGGCTCCAGATTAGTTACTTGATGGAAACACAATACCCGATACTGAGTATGCTGATCTGGTGAAATATGGCATGGATTGCGATGAAAAGCCACAAACAAACATCATACCACTGCGATTCTTATCGGTTATTTGAATCTAAATATTAAACCGACCACACAAAGAAACAAAAAATTAACAAAGAATGGCATTTTTTAATATTCAGAACATCCTAATTGACACTTAATGTGGTTATTTTCTCTTTCTATGCGTGTTTATGATGCTTTCTTGAATACACTCACGTGTAAAACGAAGAAGCATAACGAATAAATTCACTTTAATAATGCATAATTTAGAATAAAAATGCACGTTTTATGCACTGTGCGTGTATTCTTTCTCAACGGGAAAATTAGAATAAAAACGCACGCACTCTAATTTTAGTAAAATAGCATTTATATCTAATAATGAATTTCATAAGAATAAAAATAAAAATAAAAAACTCACAAAACCATAAACACCAGAATATAAACAAAGCTTGATAACTTGCATCTTTCTAGGAAGCTTGTCATAACTAATGGCTGGAAAATTTGTAAGGATACAAAATGAGCAAGCTGTACGTTGGATCAGAAGTTGGTCAACTTCGACGAGTTCTATTAAATCGCCCTGAACGCGCCCTAACCCACTTAACTCCGTCAAACTGTCATGAGTTGCTATTTGATGACGTTCTTGCTGTAGAAGCGGCAGGTGAAGAGCACGATGCATTCGCACGTACGCTGCGCGAGCAAGACGTTGAAGTGCTTCTCCTCCACGATTTACTGGTCGAAACCCTCGCCGTTCCAGAAGCAAAACAATGGCTGCTGAACACTCAGATTTCTGACTTTCGCTACGGGCCAACATTTGCGCGAGACCTACGCCAATACTTTTCAGAAATGGATGATGAACATCTTGCCTGCATCTTTTTAGGTGGCTTAGCTTACTCAGAGCTACCGATCTCCTCATCTTCTATGCTGCCAAAAATGAAGCGTCCTCTCGACTTTGTTATTGAGCCACTGCCTAATCACCTCTTTACTCGTGATACCTCATGTTGGGTTTATGGCGGCGTTTCTCTTAACCCGATGATGATGCCTGCACGTCAACGTGAAACAAACCACCTACGTGCGATTTATCGTTGGCACCCAATTTTTTCTGGCCAAGATTTTATCAAATACTTCGGTGACGATGATCTGCATTATGATAATGCGAATGTCGAAGGCGGTGATGTGTTGGTTATTGGTAAAGGTGCAGTTCTGATCGGTATGTCTGAGCGTACGACCGCGCAAGGCGTAGAGAACCTTGCAGCGAGCCTATTTAAAGCAGGCCAAGCTACCGAGGTTATTGCAATTGATCTGCCTAAACACCGCTCATGTATGCATTTAGACACTGTGATGACCCATATGGATGTAGATACTTTCTCTGTCTACCCAGAGATCATGCGCAAAGATCTCGACACATGGCGCTTAACACCAAAAGGCAACGGTGAAATGCATGTTGAAGCCTCACATAACTATCTGCACGCGATTGAGTCCGCTCTTGGCTTAGATCAGCTGAAAATCATCACTACTGGTGGCGACAGCTATGAAGCGGAACGCGAACAATGGAATGATGCCAATAACGTTCTAACTGTAAAACCGGGCGTAGTAATTGGTTACGAACGCAACGTATACACCAACGAAAAATACGATAAAGCTGGCATCAAAGTACTGACAGTACCTGGTAACGAGCTTGGTCGTGGTCGCGGTGGCGCTCGCTGTATGAGCTGTCCAATAGAACGAGACGATATATAACTTACTCGTCCCTTTACATTAGGTGAATCAAAACTAAGGTTGATGTGAATACATCAACCTTTTTTAGCTTTAATTGAAAATAATTATTCACAATAAAAGCATTTATATGTTTTAATGAATTCTATTAATCTAATCACATGTACTAAGGGACGAGCTATGGCTTTCAATTTACGTAACCGCAACTTTTTGAAGCTATTGGACTTCTCAACCAAAGAAATCCAGTTTTTGCTCGAACTGTCTGCAGAGCTGAAAAAAGCTAAATATGCAGGAACAGAGCAGAAGAAACTTCAAGGTAAAAACATCGCACTAATCTTTGAGAAATCTTCGACTCGTACCCGATGTGCGTTTGAAGTCGCTGCCTTTGACCAAGGTGCTCAAGTCTCTTACATCGGCCCTTCTGGCTCGCAGATCGGTCATAAGGAATCGATGAAAGACACCGCTCGCGTTCTTGGTCGTATGTACGACGGGATTGAATACCGAGGCTTTGGCCAATCCATTGTTGAAGAGCTTGGTACTTATGCTGGTGTTCCTGTGTGGAATGGTTTAACGGATGAGTTCCACCCAACCCAGATCCTTGCTGACTTCCTGACCATGCAAGAGCACGGCCGTGGTAAACAGCTGCATGAAATAACCTTCGCTTACCTAGGTGATGCGCGCAACAACATGGGGAACTCACTTATGGTGGGCGCAGCGAAAATGGGCATGGATATTCGCCTTGTCGCGCCAAAAGCGTTCTGGCCTGAAGAAGAGCTCGTGGCAACTTGTCAAACTATCGCGCAACAAACCGGTGCAAAAATCACGTTAACAGAAAGCGTTGAAGAAGGTGTGAAAGGTTGTGACTTCCTATACACCGACGTTTGGGTGTCTATGGGTGAGTCTGCCGAGGCATGGGATGAGCGTGTAGCGTTAATGACACCTTATCAAATCAATATGAACGTGATTAAGCAAACGGGCAATCAACATGTGAAATTCATGCACTGCCTTCCAGCTTTCCACAATGATGAAACCACCGTCGGCAAAGAAGTCGCTGAAAAATACGGCATGAAAGGCCTTGAAGTAACAGAAGAGGTATTTGAATCGGAATACTCCATCGTATTCGACGAAGCTGAAAACCGTATGCATACCATCAAAGCCGTAATGGTTGCGACGCTAGGAAGCTAACCAGCGCGCAAAAACAGCCGCTAAAAACCATGATGTAATCGCTTGCGCTCACGAAAGTTAAGCGTATAATGCTCGGCAATTTGTCTGAGGATTAAGAAATGACCACGCTGATTGCTGACTTAAAAACGCGATTTGCTCTCGCTAAGCGACTACGCTTACGTGGTGTTATTTTCGTTAATTCTATTGAATTTTAAAACCTCCCCATTGGGGAGGTTTTTTTATGTCCAAAATTCCTTTCGGTTATTTGGATGTAGTCATCAATGTTATAGGGAAGAAGATCATGGCGAACTCGCTTTACCAGAAGCACATCATCTCTATTCCAGAGCTTTCACGCGAAGAACTGGAACTTATCGTAGAAACAGCAGGTAGCCTTAAAAAAGCACCTCGACCAGAACTGATTAAAAACAAAGTCGTTGCAAGTTGTTTCTTTGAACCATCAACACGTACACGTTTATCGTTTGAAACAGCGATTCAGCGCATTGGTGGTGACGTGATTGGCTTTGATAATGATGGTAATACCTCTCTGGCGAAAAAAGGCGAAACACTCGCAGATTCAGTACAAGTCATCTCTTCTTACGTCGATGCCTTTGTGATGCGTCATCCACAAGAAGGCGCCGCTCGCTTGGCCTCTGAATTTTCAAATGGCGTGCCAGTGATCAACGCGGGCGACGGTGCAAACCAACACCCAACTCAAACGCTACTCGACCTATACACCATAGCGGAAACACAAGGGCGTCTAGACAACCTGAACGTCGCATTCGTAGGTGACCTAAAATATGGCCGCACAGTGCACTCACTGACTCAAGCCTTAGCAAAGTTTAACAACATCCGCTTCTTCTTTGTTGCACCAGATGCGCTGGCAATGCCAGATTACATCTGCGAAGAACTAGACGAAGCTGGCATTCAATATAGCCTACACACAGACATGGAAAGTGTGATTCCTGAACTGGATATTCTGTACATGACACGCGTACAGAAAGAACGTTTTGACGAATCGGAATACGCACATATTAAGTCGGCTTACATCCTAACGGCGGCACTACTAGAAGGCGCGCGTGAGAACTTGAAAGTACTGCACCCACTACCACGTGTGGATGAAATTACAACTGATGTTGATAAAACGCCTCATGCCTACTTCTTCCAGCAAGCTCAAAATGGCGTGTATGCTCGCCAAGCACTGCTGGCGCTTGTTCTAAACGAAACACTGTAATCGAGGGGAAAAATCATGGCTAAAGAAACTCAATTGCAGGTAGAAGCAATCAAAAATGGTACGGTCATCGACCACATCCCTGCGCAAATCGGCATCAAAGTATTAAGACTGTTCGATATGCACAATTCATCACAACGCGTAACGATTGGACTGAACTTGCCATCATCAGCACTCGGTCATAAAGATCTACTCAAAATCGAAAATGTGTTTATCAATGAAGAGCAAGCGAGCAAGCTAGCGTTGTATGCTCCTCACGCGACCGTGAATCAAATCGAGAATTATGAAGTGGTGAAAAAGCTCGCGTTAGAGCTTCCTGAGCGCATCAATGATGTATTTGAATGCCCGAATTCAAACTGTATTTCTCATAATGAACCAGTAGAAAGCAGCTTTAGCGTGTTCGAGAAAAAACAAGAAATCCGCCTAAAGTGTAAATACTGCGAGAAAGTGTTCTCACGCGAGATCGTAACCGAGCGATAAACACGCCGCACGACTAGGCTGTGATACGTTTAAAATACCCTGCAATGTCAGGGTATTTTGCTCTTTACCTACCGAGGGTTTAGAGGCAAACTGAGAATCTTTATTCCCTACAACTGATGGAAAAATCAAATGACGAAAGTACTTCACACTGAGTCTGCACCAGCAGCAATCGGTCCTTACGTTCAAGGCGTAGATCTAGGTAACATGGTTCTTACTTCAGGCCAAATCCCAGTAAACCCAGCAACAGGTGAAGTGTCTGCTGATATCGCAGAACAAGCTCGTCAGTCTCTAGAAAACGTAAAGGCTGTAGTTGAATCTTCAGGTCTTAAAGTATCTGATATTGTAAAGCTAACGGTTTTTGTTAAAGACCTAAATGACTTTGGCACAGTGAACGAAGTTTACGGCAAGTTCTTTGATGAGCACGGCGTAGCAAACTACCCTGCACGCTCTTGTGTAGAAGTGGCTCGCCTACCAAAAGATGTTGGCATCGAGATTGAAGCAATCGCTGTTCGCAAATAATTGCACTTACTGACAAACAATAAAAAACGGGTAGCTCAGGCTACCCGTTTTTTATTGTCTTTTCGTGATGATATCGCAGTAAAACTTAAGCAGCGTTGCGCTGTTTGACTTCTTCATCTAACGATTCAAGCTTCTCTTTCATCTGTTCACGACAGATATTCGCTAACTCGCGAATGCCCTCTTTACCATAGCCTTCAGTGCTGATTGGAGGTAGCATTTCAACAATCACATGACCATTGTTCCAACGGTTCAGCTTAATTTTATTCGTCGAGCTACATACGATAGGAATGATTGGCACACCTGCACCAATTGCCGCATGAAAAGCACCTGTTTTGAATGGCAGCAAACCACGTCCACGAGAACGCGTGCCTTCTGGGAACATCCACACCGAAACATCACTTTCTTTCATGCTGCTCACGACCTGATCGATAGTACCTTTTGCTTTAGAACGATTCGCTCGGTCAATCAGAATGTTACCCGTAAGCCAGTAAAGCTGACCAAACAGTGGCATCCAAGCCAAGCTCTTTTTACCTACTGTCACAACTTTCGGAGTCACAGCCGCAGAAACAGTAAACATGTCCCAGTTGTTCTGGTGGTTAGCAATGTAAACATGTTGGCCGCGTGAATACGCATCTTCAGGGATACGCAACTCTAACTTAATCCCAAACACACGAGACATCTTGGCAAACAAACGGCCAAAAGTGAAAACGTGCTTAGGGTTTCTAGGGCTTAATAGGCAGTAACCACAACCACCAATAAACATAACAATCGCAAAGATAGCGACAGCAAATACACGTAACAGTGCAATCATTCTTGTTCTCCAGGAACCGGCTTTTGCCAGATACAGCTATTAATATCTCTCTTTCCATAAAGGGAAAATATGGTCATGAGAGTGATATAAAAAAGCCGAAACTCAGGTTTCGGCTCTCTTGATATCCAAGTTACCTGCGGTGCAGTTTAACTTGCCTAGCTCACTCGCTCAATATTTGCGCCAAGTGCAGCCAGTTTATTTTCGATTTTGTCGTAACCACGGTCGATATGGTAAATACGATCAACGACGGTTTCGCCTTTAGCAATGCAACCTGCAATAACCAAACTAGCCGAAGCTCGTAGATCGGTTGCCATCACTTGCGCACCGCTGAGTGACTCAACATCACCACAGATAACCGTATTGCCTTCGATCTCAGCTTTAGCGCCCATACGCATGAGTTCTGGTACGTGCATAAAGCGGTTTTCAAAGATAGTCTCTGTGATCACGCCGCCACCTTTCGCCATCATGTTCAGAAGCGTAAATTGAGCTTGCATATCCGTCGGGAAACCAGGATGTGGCGCAGTACGTACACTTACCGCTTTTAGCTCGCGGTCGGTCATATCAACGGAGATCCAATCTTCACCCGTTTCGACAAGCGCGCCAGCTTCTTCCAGCTTGGCGAGAACCGCTTCAAGCAAATGAGCATTAGTGTTGCGACATACCACTTTACCGCCAGATACTGCTGCTGCGACAAGGAATGTTCCCGTCTCAATACGGTCAGCAACCACGTTGTGTTTACAACCGCCTAGGCGCTCAACACCTTCAATCGTAATGGTATCTGTGCCAGCGCCAGAGATTTTTGCGCCAAGCTTATTTAGGAAATCAGCGGTATCGACGATTTCAGGCTCACGCGCAGCGTTATCTAGTGTTGTTGTGCCTTCCGCCAGCGTTGCGGCACACATGATGGTGATCGTCGCGCCTACGCTGACTTTATCCATCACGATGTGTGCGCCTTTTAGCCGACCATCCGCTTCTGCTTTCACATAACCATCTTCTAATGTAATGGTTGCGCCAAGCTGCTCTAAACCAGAAATATGCAGATCCACAGGACGAGCGCCAATAGCACAACCGCCTGGTAAAGAAACCTGACCTTGACCAAAGCGCGCCACCAAAGGACCTAAAGCCCAAATAGAAGCACGCATGGTTTTCACCAAATCATAAGGCGCGCAGTATTCTGTAATACTGCTTGGGTCAACATGAACAGAGCCATTGCGGCTTACTTTCGCGCCTAAACGCTTAAGCAATTCCATGGTTGTATCGATATCACGAAGGTGTGGTACGTTTGCCACTTCTACTGGCTCTTCCGCCAAGATAGACGCAAATAAAATCGGCAGTGCTGCGTTTTTTGCACCTGAAATGGTCACTTCACCAACTAGTGGTTTATCTGACCCAATAACTCGAAACTTTTCCATCAATAAACCTTAAAGCGACATCAATTTCTTATCACGAGCCCACTCTTCTGGTGTGAACGCTTTGATTGATAATGCGTGAATGTCGTTACGCTGGATGTATTCCATCAGAGGAGCATAAATTAGCTGCTGCTTCTTAACGCGGCTCATTCCATCGAAACAAGCATCAACAGCAACCACTTCATAGTGGCTACCTTCACCTTTCACATGCACTTCTTGAAGGTTTAGTGCTTCTTCTAATAACTGTTGTACTTTTGCGCTATCCACAATTTACCCCTGATAATTCTGTACGTGTTTGGCCACTAAAGATTCAACATTGCTCAGTTGAAACAAAGTGCGCAGTTGCGCCGGCACGAAACTGAGCATTATATGACAGTTTTGCTTTTTTGCATGCTCTAATAAGTGGATTAACATCACCATTCCTGCAGAGTCGACTCGCTCTATCTCTTTTAGCGAGCATTCCAGCTCCGATTCAGCAGGTTGCCATTGCTGTGCATACGCCCACAATGAAGGCACTGTATCTCTATCAAGTGCCCCTGTTAGCTTAAGAATGTTTTGATCCAATTGCCACTGAGCGGGAGTCTGGGCCATTATTTCTTCGCCTCGAAGCGGATCGGTTCTGCGGCCAATTTTTCTAGGTCTTTAGCAACAGATAGAATGCCTTCTTGACGAATTTTACTGTTCCATTCGGATTGTTTACTAGAAAGCAAACTAATGCCCTCTGCAATCATATCGAATGCTTCCCACTCACCAGACTGGTTGTCTTTACGCAGTTTAAACTCAAGTTTGATGTTTGGACGCGGAGTATCGATGATATCAACTTTAATGCTTGTAATACGCTTAGAGTCATCAATGCTAGGCTCAGGACCAAACTCAATTTTTTGGTCAGAGTATTGCGTCAACACTTGTGCATAAGACGCAATCAGGTAAGCACGAAATGCATCGATAAACTCAAGTACATCTTCACGCTTAGCACCTTTTAAGTTTGGACCAAGAAGTTTTAACCCTGCATAGCGGTAGTTGACGTAAGGCATTAGCTCTTCTTCAACGATCACTTTAAGTAAATTTGGATCTTGTTTGATTTTCGGCTGTTCGGCTTTCAATCTTTCGAACGTGACTTCAGCTACCTGCTTCATCATCTTATAAGGTTCAGTTTTATCCACCTCTGCTGCTGTTGCTCCAAATACGCTAAACACAGCACAAACTGAAAGTAGTAATCTCGCTAACATAGTTATTCCTTACTTGAGTCGTCTGAACCACCTACGCTGTATAGTACTTGACCAATTAAGTCTTCAAGCACAAGCGCCGATTTGGTGTCTTCGATGGTATCACCATCCACCAGCATGACTTCATCATCAAAAACGAAGCCAGGTACTAAACCAATGTATTGCTCACCAATCAGGCCAGATGTCAAAATTTGTACGCTCGACGTTTCTGGGAACTGATTGTATTTACTATTGATAGATAGTGTTACAACTGGCAATAAGTTGTCTGGGTTAAGCGAAATACTACTTACTCGACCAATCACAACGCCCCCCACTTTTACGGGCGAACGAACTTTTAAACTGCCAATATTATCGAACTCGGCTTTGAGGGTATAAGTATCACCAGAGCCAATGCTTTTTACGTCAGCAACTTGAAAAATCATCACAAGAATCGCGCAAATTCCCGCTAATACAAAGCTGCCAACCCATAATTCAGTTTTACGTGTTTGTTGCATGATTAATTCCCAAACATCAATGCGGTCAGTACAAAGTCTAATCCTAGTACTGCTAAAGAAGAATGCACAACAGTGCGCGTAGTTGCTCGGCTGATCCCTTCCGATGTTGGAATAGCATCATAACCGTTAAATAGAGCGACCCAAGTAACCGTAATTGCAAACGCAAAACATTTGATCATACTGTTACCAATGTCTTGCCCTAGCTCAACAGAGGACTGCATCGCTGACCAAAAACTGCCGTGATCAACGCCTTTCCAGTCAACACCAACAAGCTGAGCGCCCCAAATTCCCACAGCCATGAAAATCATAGCCAGTAAAGGCATTGAGATAACCCCAGCCCAAAACCGTGGTGCAATCACTCGTTTCAATGGGTCTACCGCCATCATTTCAAGGCTAGACAGTTGTTCCGTTGCTTTCATTAGACCTATCTCTGCGGTTAACGCAGAACCGGCACGACCAGCAAACAAAAGTGCAGTAACAACGGGTCCTAATTCACGGAGTAACGAAAGCGCTACCATTTGCCCCAAACTGCCTTCTGCGCCGTAATCCACCAACACAACATAGCCTTGTAGACTCAAAACCATTCCAATGAACAGACCAGATACGACGATGATCGCCAGCGACTGAACACCAACAGAATAAAGTTGCTTAACAAGCAGAGGAAAGCTTCTGATCGGTTGTGGCTTAGAAAATAGCGCCCCAATCAACATGAAAGTCGCACGACCAAATGCTCCGCAAATAGAAAGCGTGCGTCGACCCAGCGAGGCGACAAAGTGAATGAAGTTATCGACCATCAAATAAGTCCTTTTCGATACTTTGAGAAGGGAAACGAAACGGTACAGGACCGTCGGCATCACCTTGTAAGAACTGCTGGACACGAGGATCAGAGTTTTGAGTCAGCTCTTCTGGCGTACCATAGGCGATGATTTTTCCATCGGCCATCAGGTATACCCAGTCAGCAATACTCATGACTTCAGGTACGTCGTGAGAAACCACAATAGAGGTCAAACCTAACGCTTGGTTTAGATTGCTAATTAGCTCAACCAAAACGCCCATAGTGATTGGGTCTTGCCCCACAAACGGCTCATCGTACATGATCAGGTCAGGATCAAGTGCGATTGCACGAGCCAAAGCAGCGCGTCTTGCCATACCACCTGAAAGCTCACTCGGCATTAATTGCGCCGCGCCGCGCAGACCGACAGCTTCGAGCTTGAGTAACACCATGGTGCGAATCAAATCTTCCGATAAATCGGTATGCTCTCTCAATGGAAAGGCGACATTATCAAAAACATTCAAATCAGTGAATAAAGCCCCTGACTGGAACAACATGCTCATTTTCTTTCGAGCATGGTAGAGTTTTTTACGCGAGAGAGAGGGAATATTGTCGCCATCAAACCAGATCTCTCCTTGCTCGGGATACAACTGACCACCAATCAAACGCAGCAGTGTTGTTTTACCAATTCCCGATGGTCCCATAATGGCCGTCACTTTGCCCTCAGGAACATGCAGATCAATATCATCAAAGATCATGCGTTCTCCCCGTGAAAAAGTGAGGTTGTTCACGGTGACTAAATCGTTGTTCGACATATCATCTCTTCTACTGTAGGAGCGTTGCAACTCACGGAATCATCAAGCAGATACTCATCGGAGTTGAATTCTACGTTTAATAAAGTAACGTCGGTACATTTATTAGGCTGCAATCATAAGCACATTGGCGTTGAATTTAAAGCACTGTTCAATTAAATAAAGTCGACTATATCCCTGCAATTTCTCATGGTTTATGACCTAATTAGCACGAAGTGTTTAAATCCTAGACCAGAATTGCTCATTTAAATGAGTGAGATTTACATACATTTTCGTTACTAACCTTTAATTTATTCTTCGTTTATCTTCCATTTTAGGCCGCAAAAGGTCAAAATTAGCGGTTATTCATTTTACTTATTTAATACTTAGGAATTCTCATGCTCGAAGCCGTTGCGTTGCTTATAGTCGGTCTTGTTTTGCTTGTTTGGAGTGCAGATAAACTTGTTTTTGGCTCTGCAGCGATAGCCCGCAACGTCGGTATTTCCCCGCTTGTCATCGGCATGACAATCCTTGCGATGGGCTCATCTGCCCCTGAGATGATGGTATCTGCAACCGCTGCTTGGGATGGTAAAACAGATACAGCGGTGGGTAACGTATTAGGCTCAAACATAGCGAACATTGCGTTAATCCTAGGTATTACAGCGCTGATCAAGCCTTTGTCGATTAGCTCCGCCGTCATCCGCCGAGAACTTCCACTCATGATAGCCGTAACCGTACTCGCTGGTATTCTGCTTTGGAATAGCCATCTCGGTTTTTATGAGGGTGTCTTATTGTTTGTACTCTTTGGGGCATTTTTATTTGCTATGTTGCAAATCAGCCGCAAAGAGCAAAAATCAGGTGATGTTTTTCTTGATGACCAAGAGTCAGAGATCCCTGAAGGCGTCAGTAACCCTAAAGCAATCATGTGGGTGGTTATTGGCTTGATACTGCTTCCTTTGGCAGCCAGCATGCTGGTTGATAACGCGGTAATTATTGCTAAACACTTTGGTATGAGCGACCTTGTTATCGGTCTAACTATTATCGCCATTGGCACTAGCCTGCCTGAACTGGCCGCATCACTTGCGGGAGTTTTAAAGGGTGAAGACGACATGGCTGTCGGTAACATTATCGGTTCGAATGTGTTTAACATTCTGGCGGTAATGGGGATTCCTGGCATCATTAATCCATCGGTGCTCAGTGAGTACGCGATGGGACGTGACTTCTGGGTCATGTTAGGCGTTTCATTGTTACTTGTCGCGATGTGTTTGGGTAAATCACGCAGTATTAACCGTATTGAAGGTGCCATCTTGTTTGTGTGCTTCTTAGGTTACCAAGTGTACTTATTCGCAAACATGACCGCTTAATTACCACGATCAATAAGTAGAGATCTGATATGTCCAATCAATTTGATTTTCGCGCTGCTGCTAAACAAGTTCTTGATATCGAAGTTGCTGCTCTGCAAGAGCTAGATACCTACTTTGATGATCAATTTGAAAAAGCGTGTGAACTTATCCTTTCCAACAACGGCAAAGTTGTCGTTATGGGTATTGGCAAGTCAGGCCATATTGGTAACAAGATTGCCGCCACTCTGGCAAGCACTGGGACTTCGGCGTTTTTCGTTCATCCAGGCGAAGCCGCACATGGTGACTTGGGTATGATCAGCCCTGGTGACATCGTGCTGGCAATTTCTAACTCTGGTGAATCAAACGAAATTCTGTCTCTATTTCCAGTATTAAAGCGCCTAAATATTAAGATCATCAGCATGACAGGTAAGCCAGAATCAAATATGGCCAAGCTGTCTGACTTACACCTGCAAATTACGGTACCTCAAGAAGCTTGTCCGTTAGGCCTGGCGCCAACTAGCAGTACGACTGCCACATTAGTGATGGGAGATGCATTAGCCGTAGCTCTGCTTCAAGCTCGTGGTTTTTCTGCCGAAGATTTTGCCCTATCTCACCCAGGTGGTGCACTGGGGAGAAAACTGCTACTTAAGTTGTCTGATATTATGCACTTTGGAGAAGCGTTACCTAAAGTTTCTCCTGACGCATTAATTCGCGATGCCCTGCTTGAAATTTCAGAAAAGGGGTTAGGCATGACAGCCATCGTCGATGAGCACGATGCTATGCTTGGTATATTCACCGATGGTGATTTACGTCGTACCTTAGACAAGCGTATCGATATTCATACGACGGCAATTGGCGAGGTCATGACGACAAACCCAACCACAGCACACCCTGATATGCTGGCGGTTGAAGGTTTGAACTTGATGCAGAATAAAAACATTAACGCTCTGATTTTATGTAAAGACGAAAAAATTGTGGGTGCACTGAACATGCACGATTTACTAAAAGCTGGCGTGATGTAATATCAGCACAAACATTTAAATCATTTATTAGACGAATAAAGGCAATGGTCAGGGAAGTACTGAGCTAAACGATAGGCCTTCATTATATGAGTTTTACTCGCCTTATTTATTTGCTCTTGATCTTCGTTGTAGCGTGGTGCGGTTATTACCTACTAACCCCTAAAGGCAACGACGCAATTCAAGTAGCACCAGATTCTGAACTGCCCATGTTCAGTGGTTCTGGATTAGAAAACATCACCTACGGTGAAGATGGTGTCCGCAGTTACATCATTCGCTCCACTAACTTAGACCATTATGCTAAGAGTGGAGATACTATTTTTAATAACCCGACTTTGATGGTTTACCGTGAAGGTAGCGTCATTGAATGGAAGGTGACTGCCACAAGAGCAGTGTTAGATGAAGACCAAGTTTTGACTTTATATGACAAAGTCTTAATGCAAAATCTTCTGCCTGGTGCGAGTTTTGATACCATGGCAACAGACAAATTGGTCATTAATCTAACCAATCGTGATTTTAAAGCTGACCAACAAGTGATGTTGGTTGGACCACAATTTGAAACTACTGGAGGCGCAATGCAAGGCAACTTAAAACAGCATACTGCGACTCTGACAGATGAAGTTCAAGGTCGATATGAAACCGTTACACCTTAGCCTACTGGCACTGGTATTGGCGGCGCCTCAAGCGCTGGCACTCAAGTCGGATACTCAACAGCCGGTTTACATAAACTCTGACACCCAACAGGTGGATATGAAGAGTAACCAGGTTGTTTTTGAAGGCGATGTATCTCTTAAGCAAGGGAGCATCAATATCGATGCTGATAGAATCGTGGTAACTCGCGATCCTAAAACCGAAGCAATTAAACAGATTCAAGCATTTGGTAAACCTGCGAAGTTTTCTCAGCTGATGGACGATGGTAAAACACTTAGTGGTCAAGCTACGGAGTTGGATTACCGTATTTCTACAGACGAACTGACCATGAAAGGTCAAGCGCAGCTGGCGCAAGACAACAACACCATCAAAGGTTCTTCGATTCGTTACCAAATTGGTAAACAAAAGCTAGTCGCAGATAGCTCTAAGGAAGAGCGCGTTACGACCATTTTGCAACCCAATCAGATAGAGAACTAATATGGCAGTACTGAGTGCGAAAAACTTGGCGAAAAGCTACAAAAAACGCAAAGTCGTCACTGATGTTAGCTTAGAAGTTGAATCTGGTCAGATTGTTGGGCTGCTCGGTCCAAACGGTGCGGGTAAAACCACCTCGTTTTACATGATTGTCGGCTTAGTACCTCGCGATGAAGGCACCATTACCATTGACGACAATGACATCAGTATTTTGCCGATGCATAGCCGTTCACGACTTGGCATTGGCTATCTTCCGCAAGAAGCGTCGATTTTCCGTAAGCTTTCAGTAGAAGATAACATCATGGCCGTACTTGAAACTCGTCAAGAAATGACGAGGGAAGAGCGCCAAGATAAACTGGAAGATTTGTTGGAAGAATTCCACATCCAGCACATCAGAACCAGTGCTGGTATGGCACTATCAGGGGGTGAGCGACGCAGGGTGGAAATCGCTCGAGCTTTAGCGGCCAACCCTCAGTTCATTTTATTGGATGAACCTTTCGCTGGTGTTGACCCAATTTCGGTTAATGACATCAAGAAAATCATTGAGCATCTGCGCGATCGTGGTCTCGGAGTGTTAATCACTGACCATAATGTACGTGAAACACTGGACGTATGTGAAAAAGCCTATATCGTGAGCCAAGGGCACCTAATTGCATCGGGAACTCCGGCAGAAGTTCTCAATAATGAACAGGTGAAACAAGTTTATCTCGGCGAACAATTCCGTCTATGATTATATTAGGAACGGTAAGATTCTGAGCATTACAAGGTAAGTAACACTGAATGAAACCTTCATTACAACTCAAGCTAGGTCAGCAGTTAGCCATGACGCCACAGTTGCAGCAAGCGATTCGCTTATTGCAATTGTCGACACTCGATCTTCAACAAGAAATCCAAGAAGCGTTGGACTCAAACCCATTATTGGAAGTTGAAGAAGGCCAAGACGAGCCTCTAGCAAACGGTGAAGATAAGTCAGCGGTCGAGGCTGCTGATAGCAACAGTGCTAGCGAACCAACAGAAATTGACGTTCCAGATAGCTCCGATGTGATAGAGAAATCAGAAATTAGCTCTGAACTTGAAATCGACACGACTTGGGATGACGTCTACAGCGCGAATACTGGTAGCACTGGCTTAGCTCTTGATGATGATATGCCCGTCTACCAAGGCGAAACCACTGAATCATTACATGATTACCTCATGTGGCAGCTTGACCTAACACCATTCAGTGAAACCGACCGCACGATTGCATTAGCGATTATTGACGCTGTTGACGACTACGGCTATTTAACTTTGTCGCCTGAAGAGATTCATGAGAGCTTCGATAATGAAGAGATAGAGTTAGACGAAGTAGAAGCCGTTCGTAAACGCATTCAACAATTCGATCCTCTTGGCGTTGCATCGCGTAACTTACAAGAATGTTTGTTACTGCAACTGACGACCTTCCCAGAAGACACGCCATGGCTTGCTGAAGCCAAAATGATACTTGCGGATCATATTGATCACCTAGGCAACCGTGACTACAAGCTCGTCATCAAAGAGACTAAGCTGAAAGAAGCCGATCTGCGTGAAGTCTTAAAGCTTATCCAACAGTTAGATCCTCGTCCAGGTAGTCGCATCACTCCTGATGATACCGAGTACGTAATTCCAGACGTATCCGTTTTTAAAGACAATGGCAAATGGACCGTTTCTATAAACCCGGATAGCGTGCCAAAATTAAAAGTAAATCAACAATATGCTCAATTAGGCAAAGGTAATAGCGCGGATAGCCAGTACATCCGCAGCAATTTGCAAGAGGCAAAATGGTTAATTAAGAGCTTAGAGAGTAGAAACGAGACGCTACTCAAAGTTGCAAGATGTATTGTTGAACATCAACAAGATTTCTTCGAGTATGGTGAGGAAGCCATGAAGCCAATGGTACTCAATGATGTCGCTTTGGCTGTGGACATGCATGAATCCACGATTTCTCGTGTAACAACGCAAAAATTTATGCATACACCACGTGGTATTTTTGAATTGAAGTACTTCTTCTCTAGCCATGTTAGTACTGACAACGGCGGAGAATGTTCGTCAACAGCAATTCGTGCACTCATTAAAAAACTGGTCGCAGCAGAGAATACTGCCAAACCACTGAGTGATAGCAAGATTGCTGCTCTTCTGGCTGACCAAGGGATTCAGGTCGCAAGACGTACGATAGCCAAATATCGCGAATCCTTGGGAATTGCCCCTTCAAGTCAGCGTAAACGCCTATTATAAGGCACTAACTGAAAAGGAAAGTCTATGCAAATCAATATTCAAGGCCATCACGTTGATCTTACCGATTCAATGCAAGACTATGTAAATTCTAAGTTTCAGAAGCTCGAAAGGTTCTTCGACCATATCAATCAAGTGCATGTTGTACTAAAAGTTGAAAAAATTACTCAAATCGCGGAAGCTACGCTTCACATAAATCAAGGCGAAATCCACGCATCAGCCGATGACGAAAATATGTATGCCGCGATCGATTCGCTGGTAGATAAATTGGTTCGCCAACTTAATAAGCACAAAGAAAAACTAAACAGTCATTAATCATGCAACTGAGCGAAATACTGTCATTGGACTGCACCAAAAGTGCGGTCCACTGCACGAGTAAAAAACGCGCCCTTGAAATGATCAGCCGTATCGTGGCTGATCAAACGGGCCAAGATTCTACCGAGCTGTTCGAATGCATGCTCAATAGAGAAAAAATGGGCAGTACCGGTATCGGAAACGGTATTGCGATCCCTCACGCGAGAATGCAATCAAGCGACAAGGCCATTGCTGTCTTACTGCAATGTGATGAAGCAATCGAATTTGATGCGATTGACAATCGACCTGTCGATCTTCTTTTTGCGCTCCTTGTACCAGAAGAACAGTGCAAAGAGCACCTCAAGACTCTATCCTCTATGGCAGAACGTCTGAGCGATAAGCAAGTATTAAAACTACTGCGTAATGCTCAGAGTGATGAAGAACTTTACGACATCATGATTCACCAATAAGCAGGACTAACTCCATGCGACTAATCGTTGTTAGCGGGCACTCAGGTGCCGGTAAAAGTATTGCGCTTCGTGTACTGGAAGACTTAGGTTACTACTGTGTTGATAACCTGCCAGTTAACTTGCTGGACGCATTTGTTCATTCTGTTGCTGACAGCAAACAGAATGTTGCAGTCAGCATTGATATTCGTAATATTCCTAAAAAGCTAAAAGAACTGACGAGTACACTAGAACAGTTAAAAACTGAGCTTGATGTGACCATGCTTTTCTTGGACGCCAATAAAGAAACGCTACTCAAACGCTACAGCGAAACACGCCGAATTCACCCGTTATCTTTAGGTGGCACCTCCCTCTCGCTCGATCAAGCCATCGAGCGTGAGAAACAAATTTTGACGCCACTCAAAGCGCATGCAGATCTGGTCCTAAATAGTAGTGGGCAGTCTTTGCATGAATTGAGTGAAACCGTGCGTATGCGCGTTGAAGGCAGAGATCGCAAAGGGCTCGTTATGGTATTTGAGTCTTTTGGTTTTAAATACGGCCTGCCTTCCGATGCCGATTACGTATTTGACGTTCGCTTCTTACCTAACCCACATTGGGAACCAGCACTACGCCCGCTTACAGGTCTGGATGCTCCTATCGCCGCATTTTTAGAGCAACACCAATCGGTGTTAAGTTTGAAATATCAAATTGAAAGCTTTATAGAGAATTGGTTACCTCTGCTTGAGAAAAACAACCGCAGCTACCTGACCGTTGCAATCGGTTGTACTGGTGGTAAGCACCGCTCGGTGTACTTAACTCAGCAAATCGGTGAATACTTCGCCAACAAAGGACACCAAGTACAAATTCGCCATACCTCACTAGAGAAAAACGCTAAGGATTAGCCGTGGAGTTAAGTCGTAAAGTATTGATTCAAAACCGCCTTGGCTTACATGCTCGTGCAGCAGTCAAACTGGTCGAACTGGCACAGAGCTTTGAAGCGGTCATCACCATCGACAATGAAGAAGACAAAACCGCCACAGCAGACAGCGTAATGGGCCTGTTAATGCTAGAGTCCGCTCAAGGACAATACGTCACGATCCACGCAACGGGTGGGCAAGCGGAAGAAGCACTGGATGCCGTTTGCCACTTGATCGAAGATAAATTTGATGAAGGCGAGTAGTTTACTCGCTTTTTTCTTACCTCCCATTATCTTTCTCTTCCCTGACCTAATAAATAAATTTGCTTAGTATCATAAGTTGTTATTAAAAGGCGCCTAGAATTAAGTTATTATTCAACGCATTGTAAATATCAGGAATTGGGAGGAATGAATGGCAGAGCAAATTGAATTCGACCAAGCTCACCAAGCCCTCCAAGAAGTCACAGAAGCGCTAGAAAATGGTCGCTTCGTCCATGTTCGTCGTCAATTACAGGACATGGAACCTGAGGATATCGCTCACCTTTTAGAAGCCTCCCCACGGAAGAGCCGTGAAGTTCTTTGGCAACTCACCGACCCTGAAGATTATGGTGAAATCCTTGACGAGCTGAACGAAGACGTCAAAGACAGCCTCGTATCCAAAATGGCACCAGAAGCGCTTGCAGAAGCGACAGAAGGCATGGATACCGATGACGTGGCTTACGTACTGCGTAGCTTGCCTGACAACCTGTCACGCGAAGTCCTGTCGCAAATGGACTCCTCTGACCGTCTACGGGTCGAAACCGCCCTATCCTACCCAGAAGACACTGCGGGTGGACTGATGAACACCGACGTCATCACAATTCGTGGTGACGTCGATGTGGACGTAGTTTTGCGTTATCTACGTATGAAAGGCGAGCTTCCAGAAGCTACGGATGCCCTGTATGTGATCGATGAAGAGAGTAAGCTCATCGGTGAACTGCCGATCACGACGCTTATTACCACTCAGCCAGACGTAAAAATCATTGATGTAATGGAAGACGCGGACGAGGCCATCACCGTCGATACTAGCGACTCAGATGTTGCGAGTCTGTTCGAACGCCGTAATTGGGTATCTGCACCTGTTGTTGATGAAAACTTGCATTTGGTCGGTCGTATCACCATCGATGACGTGGTTGACGTTATTCGTGAAGACGCGGAACACTCGATGATGAGTATGGCGGGTATGGACGATGACGAAGATACTTTCGCGCCTGTTGTAAAATCAGCTCGCAAACGCAGTATCTGGCTTGGCGCTAACGTATTAGCCGCCCTTGCTGCTGCTTCCGTTTCTAATATGTTTGAGGCCACATTAGATCAAATGGCGGCCATTGCAGTATTGATGACGATTGTTCCGTCCATGGGTGGTGTCGCTGGTAACCAAACCGTCGCACTAGTGATTCGTGGCCTTGCTCTTGGTCATATCGGTGACTCAAACAAACGCGAACTGTTAATGAAAGAAGCCTCGATAGGCTTACTCAACGGTATCATGTGGGCGCTGATTATTGGTGGTATTGTTGTTGCTTGGAAAGGTAACTGGATGCTCGGAGGAATCATTTCCGCCGCCATGCTGACCAACTTATTGGTCGCAGGTATTGCAGGAGTAACGATTCCAATCCTATTGAAAAAAATGAACATCGATCCTGCTTTAGCTGGTGGTATGGCATTAACAACGGTGACGGATGTGATTGGTTTATCTGTCTTCTTAGGGCTTGCCACAATACTGATTACCTAACAGAAAAAACGAAAAAGCCTGATGAACACATCAGGCTTTTTTGATTCTGAATTGCTAGAAAAGCTTATTCACCCGCCACTTTCATGGTATCCAGTAGGATAGAGCCCGTTTGGATTTGTGAGCGCGTTTCAATATCACTACCAACCGCCACAATCTTGGTGAACATGTCTTTTAGATTACCTGCGATGGTAATTTCTGATACTGGGTATTGGATTTCACCATTCTCAACCCAGAAGCCTGCGGCACCGCGAGAGTAATCCCCCGTTACCACGTTCACACCTTGTCCCATGACTTCTGTCACTAGAAGACCAGTACCGAGCTCTTTAAGCATTTGTTCGAAGTTTTGGCCTGTCGACTTCACGTACCAGTTATGAATCCCACCAGCGTGACCTGTCGGCGTCATCTTCATTTTACGTGCGGCATAACTGGTTAACAGATAAGTTGCTAGCACACCGTCGGTAATGATCTCACGGTCTTGAGTGTACACACCTTCACTATCGAATGGACTTGATGCCAAACCACGCAATACATGCGGACGTTCTGAGATATTGAACCATTCAGGAAGCACTTGTTTGCCTAGATGGTCAAGTAAGAAAGAAGATTTTCGGTACAGGTTACCACCGCTGATCGCCATAACGAGATGGCCAATCAAGCCTGTCGCAACATCAGCCGCAAACATGATTGGGTATTGACCTGTTTTTAGACGCTGCGCATCTAAGCGGTTAACCGTATTCTCTGCCGCCTTACGACCCACCGTTTCTGGGGTCCATAAGTCATCACGATGACGTGCCACGGTGTAGCTGTAATCACGTTCCATCTCGCCGTTTTGACCAACGCCAATTACACAACAGCTAGTACTATGGCGGCTAGACGCATAACTAGCTAATAAGCCATGGCTATTGCCATACACTTTCACGCCGTAATGACTATCATAACTCGCGCCATCACTTTGCTTGATTGCTCTGTCATAACTTAGCGCTTCTTTCTCAGCGGCAATCGCCACATCGGCAGCATAGTCTGGATCGGGTGCGTCAGGGTGGAAAAGATCAAGCTCCGGGATCTCTTGCACCATGTATTCTTTTGCTGCAGGGCCTGCAAATGGGTCTTCAGATGTGTAATGTGCAATATCTAGCGCCGCTATAACGGTTTGCTCGATTGCCGCTTCACTTAAATCAGACGTGGAAGCACTGCCTTTGCGTTGACCTCGGTAAACGGTAATGCCCAGCGCACCATCGCTGTTGAACTCGACATTTTCTACTTCACCCATACGAGTTGAAACACTTAAACCAGTGCTTTTAGTAATTGCGACTTCGGCGGCGTCAGATTTTGCCGATGCAAGCTTTAAGGCTCTTGCGACGGCTTGCTCTAGCTCGGTACGTTGCTCAGCAACCTGCTGTTTAATATCCATTGTCTTTCACATCTTGTCTTTGATGAACAATAGGATAACAAGAATTTCGCTTTCTCCCCATGATTCTTGTTAAAATAGTCATAATATTAATCAAAACACAGGCAACTGAAATGGCACGTAAGAATCAAAAAGCGCCATGGGAACCAGAAGAAGAGATCATCTGGGTAAGTAAATCCGAGATGAAGCGAGACATGGAAGAACTGCAAAAGCTAGGTGAGGAGCTTGTCGGCCTCAAACCTTCAGTTCTAGAAAAGTTTCCATTGAGCGAAGATTTGCGAGAAGCAATTGCTGACGCGCAACGCTTTAAAAATGAAGCGCGTCGTCGCCAATTACAACGTATCGGTAAATTGATGCGTTACGAAGATCCAGAGCCAATCCAAGCCGCACTGGATAAAATTCGTAATAAGCACTCTCAATTAACGGCGGTATTCCACAAACTTGAAGCGTTGCGTGATCGCGTAGTGGAAGAAGGTGACAAAGCCATTGATGACGTAATGGAAATGTACCCAGAAGCGGATCGTCAGCGTCTACGCCAACTTGCTCGCCAAGCAGCGAAAGAGAAAAAAGCTGGGAAACCAGCAAAAGCGTACCGCGAAATCTTTCAGATCCTTAAAGGTCTAAACGAAGAAGAGTTTTAATTCGAGGGCTCACGCAATGAGCATTCGATTTAAACGCAAAAAGCAGACGTCAATGTCTGCTTTTTTTATCTTTGGTTTTACAGTCAGCGTTACACTAAGCGATTAACGCGGTCTCCGCGCTCGAAAGCGTTAATGTTCTCAATCAAGATTTCCGCTAAACGTTGGATAGATGAGTCGCTGCCCCATGCAACATGCGGTGTCAGTAACAAATTAGGTAAACTCATATTGGCAATCAGCGGATTGCTCTCATCAGCCGGTTCTTGTGTAAAAACATCAAAACCAGCCGCTGCAATTTCTTGCTGTTTTAAGGCATCCACCAGTGCGCTCTCATCCACCAAACCTCCACGCCCTGTATTAATCAAAATGGCGTTGGACTTCATTTGTTTCAACTCTGCTTGACCAATTAAATTCTGAGTATGATCGTTGAGCGGGCAATGCAAAGTCAGCGCATCGGAGCGTTTTAATACTTCCTCAAACGACACATAACCTGGTCTACATTCTGCCGCCCCTTTACGCTCAGAAAACAACACGGTCATTCCTAACGCTTGAGCCAGATTCGCCGTCGCTTGCCCTAGTGCCCCACTACCAACAACACCTAACGTGCTACCACCAATATCCCCGATTGGGTGAGTAAAAAAACAAAACTGCTGGTTACGCTGCCACTCACCTGCGGCAATATCTTGGTGGTACCCAAATAAATTCCGTCTTAAAGCGAATAACATTGCCATCACGTGCTCGGGCACCGAACGCGTCGCGTAACCACGTACATTAGCAACCGCAATATCATGATTAGCACAGTAGTTCACATCGACGTTGTTAAAACCAGTTGCGGCAACCGCGATCATCCGTAATTTTGGTAGTTGCTCTAATACATGTTGGTCAAGCAGGACTTTATTGCTAATCACGATATCGGCATCTGCTAACCTTTCTATTACCTGCTCAGGCGCAGTTAGGTCGTACTCACGCCAGTGGTGCGGAAAGCCAGGTCGTGGGACCTCAATATGTTCTGGGATGGTCGCTCGGTCTAAAAATACGATGCTTGGCAAAGACATAACAACTCCTTGTTCACGGCTGAAAGACAGGATACATCAACCACAGTAACGAAATAGCCAAAAATAGCGAACTAGAAAGAACCGCTGTTGAGTGCAATTGGCATTAAGGGTGTGGTAACGTTTTATAATCAGGCAATGTACGCTCTGGCGAAAAATAGTTAAAGATCATCGCCTCGGCTTCAGAATAAAAGTCACAGGGTACAAAAATACTGCTCAGCTGATCCGTAGCTGGATGATAAAAACTTAGCTCCGCAGCGTGCAACTCTAAACGTTCTGAAAACTGATACGCCTCTTCGCTTGCATAAAACTCATCACCCACAATCGCATGACCAATCTCCATCAAATGCACGCGTAACTGATGCGATCGACCAGTAATGGGCAGTAGTCGCACAACGGTTGTATGGGTGCCATCAGGGTGCACTTCACGCTTCACTACTTGGAATAAAGTTTGAGATGGTTTGCCGTCGTCAAAACATACTTTTTGTCGTGGACGATTTGGCCAATCACAATTTAATGGAAGATCAATATTCCCTTCTTGCGACTCAACATGCCCCCAAACACGTGCGTAATACACCTTGTGAGTGAGGCGATATTGGAACTGCTTTTTTAATGCTCGCTCCGCGGGTTTGTTTTTCGCCAGCAACATCAACCCTGATGTCGACATATCCAAGCGATGCACAACTTGAATTTCTGGATGCAACTCTTTGAGGCGGCTCCACATGCTGTCGTAATGCTCTGCAAGGCGACCAGGGACAGACAGCAGCCCTGATGGCTTATTCACTGCCAGAATGTCGTCATCCTCAAAAACGATATCAACCCAAGGGTCGGTGGGAGGGGTATATTCAAGCATTGCCATGGGAGATCTCTACAAAATAAAAACGCCGCGATTATATACCCAAATAGCACCCAGATGCAGGATTCTGAAGAAAAGTTCAACCCAATAAAACAAAGTCAATCCTTTAGCATAAAAACTAAAAATAGCACGTTGTAAATTTAGTTTGACAACAAGACGCATAACTGAATAGAGTGCTAGATGCACACAGCATGATATTCGCAAAGAATACTTAAAATAAATACATCAAAACACAGCATTTAAAAGACATTACCGTTGCGCAGTATAGGGCGATCGCTCAGCTTGTCATGTACTGCGGTATGTATCTCTTTAGAAAGATACATAAGATAAAAAGGACAATAAGCAATGGACTCCGCCGTTATAGATAAACCCCAATCCAAACTTTCCTTATTTTTTCGTTCGCTAGGCCCCGGCATATTAATGGCATCTGCTGCGGTCGGTGGCTCTCACCTCGTGGCATCAACCAAGGCTGGTGCGATTTATGGTTGGCAATTGGCTGCACTGATTCTGCTCGTAAACCTGTTTAAATACCCTTTTTTCCGAGCGGGCGTACAGTACACCATGGGGACAGGGCTCACCTTGGTTGAGGGCTACGCGAAATTAGGTCGGCCTTATCTATGGCTATTTCTATTTCTGAGCGTGGTATCGGCCGTCATCAATACCGCCGCTTTGTTGATGTTTAGCGCTAGCTTGCTGGGCTACTTCATTCCGTTTTCACTATCAATGGCATCACTCAGCATCATTGTGATTGTCACCTGCCTGATTATATTATTTGCTGGCCATTACAAAGCGCTCGATACGCTATCTAAGGTGATCATGTCGGTGTTAACCATCGCGACTTTACTCGCTGTTTCTATCGCCGTTGGAAACCCTGTTGAGCAAGTAGCCAACTTCGAGCCGCCATCACCTTGGTCTATTGCGGCTATTGGTTTTATCGTCGTGACAATGGGGTGGATGCCTGCACCGATTGAGATCTCCTGTTTAACCTCAGCGTGGCTAAAACGCCAATCAAGCCAGCAAGAAGTAACATACCGCTCTGCTCTATTTGACTTTAATGTCGGTTATATTGGCACGGCGTTTCTTGCCATTATCTTTGTATCGCTAGGCTCTTTGATGCTTTATGGATCTGGCGTTGCGCTTGAAAGCTCTGGTGTTGGCTTCTCCCACCAATTGGTTGGCTTATATGCGGCAACGATTGGCGAATGGTCTCGTTACTTGATCGCGGTAATTGCGTTTTTCTGTATCTTTGGCAGCACGATTACCGTTATTGATGGCTATTCGCGCGTTATTTCGGATTCTCAACGCCTACTGCGCTCACAACCAGACACTAACCCTAAAACCACTTCAGCGATCATGCTGGTAGTCTCCTTACTTGCATTAGGTATTGTGGTTTTCTGGGCTTCTGCGTTATTGCCTATGCTGAACTTTGCGATGATCCTCGCCTTTATGACCACGCCATTCTTTGCTCTGCTAAATTACACCTTAGTGAGCAAAACTGAGTTACCTGAGCCTTTGGCTGTTGGACCTAAACTAAAGTGGTTGTCGATTGCAGGCCTGATTTACTTGTTTGGCTTCTTGGCTGTATTTATCTGGTGGAAGTGGTTGATGTAAATGAGATAGCTATCAGTGATTAATGCATTCCGCATAAAGAAACTAAACCGTAAATAAAGAAAAAGGTCTTCAACTGAAGACCTTTTTTAATGAGCAATAAATACTTACTTAGTTGTGGCTCACCACAATCAAACGCAGCGAGTCGAGCTGAACCTGAGCTTGGTTGATATAACCAGTAAGCTCTTTAATTTGTGCGTCGATAGCTTCAATTTCTTCGTCACGAATATTTGGGTTCACCGCTTTCAGTGCTTGCAAACGCTCAAGCTCTGCATTCAAACTGTGCTGCATATCTTGATGAGCTTGTTTGCGTACTTCTTCGACCTTCTCTTCAATAAGAACATCACCGGCTTCAATTAAGCGGTGTACGTCTTTCTGTACCGACGTAACCAACTTGCTACCTAAGTGACGGTTTACAGGGCTGAGCTGGCGGTTAAAGCTTTCAAACTCCACTTGAGCAGACAAATCATTACCACGCGAGTCCATCATTAAACGGATTGGCGTTTTCGGTAAGAAGCGCGCGATACCACTGCGTTTTGGCGCTTGCGCATCTACCGCGTAAATCAACTCAAGAAGAATAGTCCCGACTGGTAACGCTTTGTTTTTCAATAGAGATACCGCAGACGTCCCCACCCCTTCACTCATAAGAAGATCGATACCACCCTGGATCATTGGGTGTTCCCAACTGATAAAGTGCATATCTTCACGAGATAAAGCCGTATCACGATCAAACGTGATCGTCGCTCCTTCGTATGGCAGACCTGGATAGCTTGGCACCATCATGTGCTCAGATGGGGTCACAATCAGGGCGTTTTCACCTTTATCGTCTTGATTCAAGCCAATCGTGTCAAAAAGAGAAAGTGCGAAGGTGACCAGATTGGTATCGCCGTCAGTTGATTCAATTTTCTCAACGATTTGTTGTGCTTTTTCCCCGCCATTTGAATGCATTTCTAATAGGCGATCACGGCCTTGCTCCAATTGGGATTTCAGCTCTTTATTCATTTTTGCTGACGCTTCAATGATCTCATCTAGCGTGCTGGTATCACCAGAGGCAAGAATTTCAATCAGATCATCGGAGTACTTATCGTAAACAGCACGGCCTGTTGGGCAGGTTTCCGCAAAAGCGTTCAGGCCTTCATCGAACCAACGTGCTAGGATCGCTTGCGATGTGCCTTTCAGGTAAGGAACATGAATGTCGATATCGCGATTTTGACCGATACGGTCCAAACGACCAATACGTTGCTCAAGCAAGTCTGGGTTAAATGGCAAGTCGAACATGACAAGTTGGTTGGCAAACTGGAAGTTACGACCTTCAGAGCCGATTTCGCTACAGATAAGAACTTGTGCTCCACCTTCTTCTTGCGCAAAGTAAGCCGCCGCTTTGTCACGTTCAAGAATCGACATACCTTCGTGGAAAACGGTGGCGCGGATACCTTCACGCTCACGCAGTGCTTGCTCCAATTGCAGTGCGGTACTCGCACGAGAAGCAATCACGAGGATTTTCTCGCTGCGCTTCTCTTTTACTTTTTCAAGCAACCAATTCACACGCGAGTCAAACTGCCACCAGCTCGCGTCATCGCCTTCAAATTCTTGGAAAATTTCTTCCGGGTAAAGGTTCTTCATCGCACGTGCTTCAGAACTCATCTTACCGCCAATCATCCCAGCAACACGCATTGATGTAGTGTATTGCGGTGGAATATCCATTGGCATCAGATGCACGTTACGCGTAGGGAAGCCTTTGATGGCCGCGCGCGTGTTACGGAACAGAACACGCCCTGTACCATGACGATCCATCAAGTTATCGATCAGCTCTTGGCGTGCCGACGCTTTAGCTTCTTCGTCCGCTTCACTTTCGATAATACGGAAAAGTGGTTCTACGTCTTGTTCAGACAACAACTCAGTGATCTGGTTTTTTGCTTCATTAGGTAGCTTTTCACCGGAAAAGAGTGAAGTAATCGCATCCGCTACGGGCGCGTATTGATCTTCTTCCTCAACGAATGCTTCGTAATCATAGAAGCGGTCTGGATCCAACAAACGCAGACGAGCAAAGTGGCTCTCACGACCAAGTTGCTCTGGCGTTGCAGTCAGTAACAACACACCTGGAGCACGTTCAGCCAAACCTTCTACCACTTGATATTCACGGCTCGGTTTATCTTGACTCCATTCAAGGTGATGCGCTTCATCGACAACCAGTAGGTCCCATTCACCTTCCAGTGCTTGTTCAAAACGCTTGCGGCTCTTGCGTAGGAAATCCAAAGAACACAGCACATATTGCTGAGTATCAAATGGGTTTTCTGCATCCGCAAAAGCTTCGATACAGCGCTCTTCGTCAAAGATAGAGAAATGCAGATTGAAACGACGCATCATCTCAACCAACCATTGATGCTGCAGTGTTTCAGGCACCACAATCAAAATGCGTTCGGCACGACCAGACAGAACTTGTTGGTGGATGATCATGCCCGCTTCGATGGTTTTACCCAAACCTACCTCATCCGCCAACAAGACGCGTGGCGCGTGACGACGGCCAACTTCGTGCGCGATGTAAAGCTGATGAGGGATCAAACCTGCACGCATACCACATAGGCCACGCATTGGGCTCTTATGCTGCTCAAACTGGTTGGTTAGCGCACGGTAACGCAGAACAAAGTTGTCCATACGGTCGATTTGACCGGCGTACAACTTATCTTGAGGTTTGTTAAAACGAATTTGGTTGCTAAGGAAAATCTCACGCAGAACAACAGCGGTTTCTTGCGTGTCTTCACGAGTACCGAAATAGGTGTAAAGACCTTCATCTTCCAGTACTTCTTCTACTTTTAGAGACCAACCTTCTTGGCAATCGATGACATCCCCAACATTAAAGGTGACTCGGGTAACAGGTGCATCGTTACGTGCGTAAACTCGGTTTTCCTCTGACGCTGCAAACATCAATGTCACAGTACGAGCATCCATTGCTACAACGGTACCTAAACCTAAATCGCTTTCCGTATCGCTAATCCAGCGCTGCCCCAAAGCAAATGTCATGAATTGACTACCTCGTTATTAGTTCTTGATTCGTATTTCTTGTTGGTCTACTCATGCCCGTGGGCATGGATAATAGTTTAGATCTGATTCTGGCTTCTGCTATGCCGATAGCATTCGTCATTTCAGTATGAACTGAGTATTTTTTAAGCCAGCTCAACATGATAAATCGGACGTAGCCTATACGCAGAAAAAGGTCGCTAATCTTACTTGAAGCTGTGATTTAGGTCACGCCGAAACCGCACCAAGCAGAAACTTTTTTTCCCAAACTCTAAATGCAATCAAATTGTAAAATACTCATGCCAATTATTAAGTTGTAGAACGTAAATATTACGTATACTTCTAATGAGGGGCGTTTAAAACCATTGCATATGATTTAAGCGCGTTAGTACACGATTAGGATCAACACGGGTTTGCAGTAAGTTGTCTTGCTACTCGGTTGCACACTAGCCGACATCAGCCCGACAACCTCTATTGCAAGCAATCAGAGTTAGGTCACTTCACACCTATTTGGAAACGACCTAACAACTCGCATGCAGAGCCGTACTACGGCAAGGAGACGCTATGGGCGATACCGATCGGAAACTGTTTGTACTCGATACCAACATTCTTCTTCATGAACCCTTTGCCATCTTCTCTTTCCAAGAACACGATGTCGTTATCCCCATGACCGTGTTGGAAGAACTCGACCGAATCAAAGACAGTAAGCGCGACGTTGCAAGAGATGCGCGCGTGGCTATTCGCACCTTGGAAGATTTGTTTAAAGAAGCAACGCCAGATGAAATCTCTGAAGGCATTCCTGTTTCTAAAGACAACCCCGACCAAGGTACTATTTCCATTTTGGCGGATTTTGAACTGCAGGAAACTGTCAAAGCCTTCGCCGACAAAGCCGGTGACAACCGTATTCTCAACGCGGTGCTTTATCTGCAAAATAAACGTGCACCACGTGAAGTGGTACTGATCACGAAAGACATCAACATGCGTCTGCGAGCCAAAGGGGCTGGTGTACGCTTTGTTGAGGACTATAGAACCGACCAACTGATTGACGACATTCAATACCTAACCAAAGGCTTTCAATTGCGTGAAGGTGATTTCTGGAGCGGTATTGAGGAAGTAGAAAGCTATGCTCTGGGCGGAAAAACTTACCACAAACTCAGTCGCGAACCCTTCGACCCAACCTTTATCAACCAATACGTTATTGATGAAGACAGTGACTTTGCTGGTCGCGTAGAAACCATCAATGAAGACAAGCTAACGCTTCTCGACCTGAGCCGCGAACGTCTAATGCATCGTAAGGCTTGGGACATCACACCTAAAAATATCTACCAGGGAATGGCGTTAGATGCCTTACTCGATCCAGAAATTGACTTGGTGATTCTAACGGGTGCGGCGGGTAGTGGTAAGACATTACTGGCAATGGCAGCAGCATTGGAGCAAACCATTGAAAAAAGCATGTTCGATAAAATTATCGTAACACGTAACACGCCAGATATCGGTGAATCCATCGGCTTCTTACCCGGCTCCGAAGAGGAGAAAATGATGCCGTGGTTAGCGGCGGTGACCGATACCTTGGAAGCACTACATAAACACGATCACTGCACTGAAGGCTCATTGAAGTACATCTGCGATAAAGCCAACATTCAATTTAAATCGATCAACTTTATGCGTGGCCGTTCGATTCAAAATGCGTTTGTACTGCTTGATGAGTGTCAAAACCTCACTGCATCACAAATCAAAACCATCATTACCCGCTGTGGCGAAGGAACCAAAATCGTCTGCTCCGGTAACTTGGCGCAGATTGACTCTCATTACCTCACCCCAGTGACATCAGGATTGACGTACATGGTTGAGCGCTTCAAGAACTTTGAAGGCAGCGCAAATATTCACCTCAACGGCGTGGTTCGTAGCCGCTTGGCGGAATTTGCTGAAGAAAACCTGTAATTGACACCGACTCACAAAGCAAAAGAGCGCTCTAATGAGCGCTCTTTTTATAACGATTCGACTGAGTTACTCCGTGCCACCCACTGTCAGTGAGTCCAGCTTCAAGGTCGGCTGACCAACACCAACTGGCACACTTTGACCTGCTTTACCACATACGCCAACGCCCTTGTCGATACTTAGGTCGTTACCGACCATAGACACTTGCTGCATTGCTTCGATACCTGAGCCAATCAACGTCGCACCTTTAACAGGGCGCGTAATTTTACCGTTTTCAATCAAGTACGCTTCCGATGCAGAGAACACAAACTTACCCGAAGTAATGTCCACCTGGCCGCCACCAAAGTTTGGCGCATACAACCCTTTCTCGACCGTCGAGATAATTTCTTCTGGCGTATGTTCACCTGGAAGCATGTAGGTGTTGGTCATACGAGGCATTGGCAAGTGTGCATACGATTCACGACGACCGTTACCCGTTGGATTTACACCCATTAGCCGCGCGTTTAGCTTGTCTTGCATATAGCCTTTCAGCACACCATTCTCGATAAGCGTGTTGTACTGACCGTTTACCCCTTCATCATCCACATTCAGTGAACCACGAAGGTCTTTTAACGTGCCATCATCGACGATGGTACACAACGAAGACGTCACTTGTTGACCCATTTTGCCAGAGAAAACCGAAGATTCCTTCCGGTTAAAGTCACCTTCTAGGCCATGACCTACCGCTTCGTGTAGCAACACGCCAGGCCAGCCAGAACCCAATACCACTGGCATCATGCCAGCTGGTGCGGCTTCTGCTTCAAGGTTGATTAACGCCATGCGAATCGCTTCGTCTGCGTAATGAAAAGCTTGTTTCACACCATTGCTTTCCGTTAAAAAGAAATCGTAACCGAAACGGCCGCCGCCACCAGCACTACCGCGTTCACGTCGTTCACCTTTTTGTGCGAGCACGCTAATAGACAAACGCACCAAAGGACGAATATCGCCTGCATAAGTACCGTCTGTTGCCGCAACAAGCATCTGCTCATGCACACCGCTGATGCTGATCGAAACTTCTTTAATCAATGGTTCTTTAGTGCGGATGTAAGCATCTAGAGATTTGAGTAATTCTGTTTTTTGCTGCTTTTCCCATTCAGCTAGTGGATTCACAGCCGCGTAGTACGCTTGGTTTTCGGTGCGTTTAAACGCTTGGACTTTGCCATTTTGCCCTTGCTGAGCAATACCGCGCGCCGCCATTGCACTCTGCTTCAGGCCTTCAGGCTGGATTTGATCAGAGTAGGCAAAGCCGGTTTTCTCGCCAGTTACTGCACGGACACCAACACCACAATCAATGTTAAAAGAGCCATCTTTGATGATGCTGTCTTCTAGAACCAGAGACTCATGCCAGCTGGACTGAAAGTAAATGTCCGCATAATCGATCTGGCGCGTCGCAATGCTGGCAAGCGTGTCAGCAATGTCTTGTTCTGTCAGACCATTTGGGGCAAGGAGTGCCTGTTCTATTTGGTTTGTGCTCATAGTTAGCTCTTTTATTTCCGTCTCAATTCATTTTGAAAGCGACTGTGTTGAGTCAGCGGCATATTCTGCCTTACTTGTTGGCTTTGTGACAAATCTATCTCAGTCACCAATAAACCTACTTCATCCTGAAGCTGTTTATGGATACGTCCCCAAGGGTCAACGACCATTGAGTGTCCCCATGTTTTTCGTCCACATGGATGCGTTCCAGTTTGTCCGCTTGCCAAAACCCAACATTGTGTCTCAATCGCTCTAGCTCGCAATAATACTTCCCAGTGAGCTTGCCCCGTCACAGCAGTAAACGCAGCGGGCACCACAATGATATCCGCCCCTTCTTGACGCAATACTTTATAAAGTTCTGGGAAACGTAAATCATAACAAATACTCAATCCAACACTGCCGATATCAGTTTCCGCAACGACTATTTGATTACCCGCCATAAACGTATCCGACTCACGATAACTACCATAACCATCGGCTACGTCGACATCAAACATATGCAGTTTGTCATAGTGAGCAATGCATTTACCGTGCGGCGGAAATACAAGTGTTGTGGTGGTGACACCTTTTGCGGTTTGAATGGGCATGCTTCCGACAATTAGCGTTAACTGGTTCTTTCTAGCGATTTCACAGAGCCGCTGTTGAATCATGCCACTGCCAAGTGGCTCTGCATGTTGATGATAAGCTTCGCGACTGGAAAATAGCACTGTATTTTCAGGAGTAAGAACAAGTTTGGCACCTTGCTTGCTCGCTAAAGCACACTGTTTTTCAATGAAGTCCAAATTCGCGTTAATATCCGGACCCGAAGTCATTTGAATAATGCCAACACGCTCCATGTGTTTCCTCCCTATTCCATTATATTCGGTGAGTTATTTGGCCTGTTCACGCAGTTTTTCTGGCAGCTTGTATTCACCTTTACTTCGCGAAATTTCTTTCACCGTTGGTGAATCTAGTGGGCCTTTCACTTCATAATTGACTTGAGTGAAGACCTCAACCACCGGAGATATCACCGTAGAGATGGCCAAGACATACAAAGCAGTTTGAGGCGCAACGGCAAACGCGGTCAGCATTGGTAGGCCTGATGTGATGTCTGGTGTGAATTTCACTTCCGCATCAACCATTCTGCTGTTCATATTAGCGATGCCGCGGATTTGCATTTCCCCTGCTAACGCATCCATTACGATATCATTGGTGATAAACACACCGTCTTGGATTTTGCCCGTTCCCGTGATCGAGTTGAATGCCATGCCTTTATCGAATACATCGGTAAAGTCGAGCTGCATCTTACGGATGATAGAATCCAAGCTAAACAAGCCTAACAAGCGTGCCGCACCACTAACTTCACTGATCACGCCTTTACCAAATTCCGTTGAGACGTTTCCTTGCAAGGTTTGTGTCTTCATTGACCAAGGTGCGCCGTCCCATTCCATATTGGCATTGATCTCAAATGGTGCTTGTTGAATGCCTGATGTAATACCAAAGCGCTCCATAAGATCGGTGTTGTTATCACCTTTCATTTTCATGGTTAAGTTGGAATGACTACTCTCTTTCGTCAGGTCCCACCAACCACTCATATCAATGCGGTTTTTGCCGCTACTAAAGGTGATATTTTTCCACTCCAAGCGGTTCTCGCGACGCTGCAAATCAACATTAACTTTGCCCACTTTGTAACCTTGCAGCCAAAAATCATCGATGTTCAAAGTTAAGTTTGGCATCTCTGCGTGAAACTTGCGGTCAAAATTGGTAATCAAAGGTGCGTTTTGATCTTCACTCGCAAAGATTGAACTGCGCTCTTTGGTCATCTCTTCAAACCCTGGGATGTACAGATGCAAGTGCTCTAGAGAGACCGATAGATCATAGGGTTTCAGATAGTTAGCTTTCCCTTTAACCTCTTGACTGTCCACATCGAGTTGCCAACTCAAATTTTTCTTGCTTGCTGAAAAATCCACATCATGAAACTCAATCCCACCGAGCCGTAAGTTTGGCGTTTCAACTTCAATGCGTGTCGGCAATGGAATGGTCGGCGTTTTCATGCTTGCCAAAACAGACGATGAAGGCTTGCTCTCAGAGACCTGAGCAAGCTCCGCCCATTGGTCTAAATTCAGTTCTTCGACACGCACCGAAGCATCGTGCCCGACAATAGGACTAATCCGGAAGCCACCTTTGCCAACCATTAAATGAGTCGCAGTCAGAACCGGGACATCGCCAGCGATATCTATCTCAGTTTGATACTTCACATTTGGGATCTGTAGTCGTGCTGAAATACTCTCTTGGTTGCCGGATGCTTGCAGTTTCGCTTGTCCAGACTCGCCAATTTGTTTAGCTAAAGGATAAGGATATTGACTAGCCAGACGATTTAGCTGCGCCAGCACTTCAAGCTGATAAGTGAAACCAACATCATTGAGTTGCAAGTCAATGTCCATTTGCCACGGCGCATGGCCCGAAACAAGGTTTAACCAACGCTCACCGACATAGGGTTTGAGAGGCTCGACATCCCAATCTCCTAATGTATTAATTGTCACGTTGTAGCCTTGCTCCGCACTCTCTCCATGGAAATCAAGAGAGATAGGCTGTTGTAATAATTCGGCCGACAAACCCGATGTGGTAACCACATCATTGTCGAAGGTGATACGCCCTGTGGCGTTTTCAAGCGTCATTGGCGGCGCTTCAATATCAACACGATTTTCTGTTAAATCGGCATAACCCCAAGCGCGAGACTCTTTCTCAAAATCAAACGGTATATTGAGTTGAAACTCAGAGTAAACGGGACCACTCACTTGCAGCGCTGTCAATGCGGCACCGACTGAATCCACTAATGGCGTCGCCATCATGTAGTCACGGACTTCATTACCCGGCGCGCTTGCTTTCGCTTCAATCTCGATGTGTCCACCTTCTGCCAACTCAGGGATTCGCCCAGTGATACGCTTAGCATGAACGCCATTTAGTGTGGCTGATTTTGAATCCAAATACATGGCATCATTTTCAAACAGCAAGTCTAGCTGCAAATCCGTGATGGTTGGCCATGCCGTATCAAAGCTAAATTTCGCGTCTTTTAATCCAACCCAAGCTTGGAACATGCCATTATGTTCTTTGTAAGGAAAATCACCTAACTCGCCATACCACAACAATTTCGCTGTATTCACTTTTCCGCCCTGAATCGCGGTCGAAAGATAGTCGGTCAAGTCTTGTCCAAGTGCCAGAGTCGGTAGATAGCGCCATGTTTCACCCGCGTTGTAGAGATCCGCTTCGGCATAGAACGATAAAAATGGGCTTTGTTCTTTTGGAAAATCAAGACGAAATGCCCCCAAAACTTGAAGATCAGGCGTTGCTGCCGTCACTTTATCCGACCACAAACGCCAGCCCGCATCATCTTGCTGCCAGATAATATCGACTTCACCTTGTTTGATATTCAGCGGAGCTTGGAATACATCGCCGTACGGAAAGACATCATCAATGACGGTGACTTTTGCTTTAGCTTGATTCACATCCCCCGATACGCTGCCCTGTACGTGATGAAACCCGGGTAGGAGCTCCCATTGTGTCATCGCGAGTTCATCCAGTTCAGCCGAGTAGCGTAAGGTGTCTAAACCACCGCTCATTGACAATCGGACATCTTCGACCCGACCTTTCGGTGCTAGTTTGTTAATAAGGTCACTGGTCGACTCTGACTCTGGAGCCAGCTTAATGAGCGGAATGAGTGCTTCAATGTCGAGTTGAGAGAGATTAAGCATCCAGCCGTTTGGTTGCCAATCAAACGCGACGTCTAGCTCTGGCCAAGGGGTATTATCGGTTCTGATCTGAAGTGAGTGGCCATTTACTTTCCAGCCTTGTTTATCTGGTCGAAGATTGAAAATTCCAGACTCAATAAACAACTCATGATGTCCATCTTCATTCCACACCAACTCGGAAGGCAGCAATTCAACATAAGCATCATGCGGTTGGCTATGTTTGAGCGTTAGCCAAGTATTTAAGCTGACTTTACCCGACTCTGCTCCTGACTCTTCTTGCATGTAAGTGGTCAGCCAAGGTGTGACCGAGACATCTTGAGCACTCACGTAAAACTCACCAGATACATCGCGCAACGAGCCATGATCTTTAAAGTTAGCGCTTACTAACAATGAGTTCAGGCGAACATCGGCAATGCTAACCGTGCCTTCGGCTACGTGACGTTTCCCTTGATTGCTCCAACGAAGCTGCTCAATATCTAAACGGCGAGTTTCACCAGACACCGACTTATACCAAATCCGTGAATCGCTAATAGTGAAGTCTTCGAACTGACGTAAAAGAAGTGAGTCGAGTTGGTCAATGAGTTTCACTTCGCTCTTATCCACTTCAGGCTTCGGATCTTGACGATGAGAAGTCGGCAGAATGTCTACCGTGTGAATGTCTAAAGCGAGGTTATGAATGGTAAGGTCTGCAACTACAGGTTTAAGTTGAAAAAGAGATTGAACAAGGTCGAACTCAATTTGGACTTCTTCAACAGCGAAGCGTGCATCTTGCACGTTTGGTAGATTTGCCTCTAAACCCAGTAACGCGATTGAGGGATGATTATTGCGCCACGTCCCTGCGACATTAGCAATAGAAACGTCAAAACCTGTGCCTTGTTTGACCCAGGTTTTGATCTCATCTTGGAAATGGTTAAGTTGCGGCAGTGTGACGCGAAGCGTGGTTACTAATATGGCTAATAACACCAATACAGTAACTAAACTCCACGCACAAAAACGCCCAAAACGGTTAACACCAGAATTCACAAATGTTCCAAATTACATCATTACGACGTCAAACTGTTCCTGAATGTACAGGGGTTCAGCCTGAACTCGCACTTGCTTGCCAATAAATACTTCGAGCTCAGCCAACGCATGAGACTCATCGCCCAATAGCGCTTCAGCAACAAACGGCGATGCGTACACGACAAAATTATCGGCGTCGTAAGCACGGTTCACACGAGTAATCTCGCGTAATATCTCAAAGCATACAGTTTCGACCGTTTTCACGCTGCCACGGCCTTCACAAGTAGGACAGCCAGAACACAAGATATGTTCAATACTTTCTCGTGTGCGCTTACGCGTCATTTCAACTAAGCCAAGCTGGGTAAAGCCGTTGATGTTGGTTTTTACTCGGTCTTTCGCCAGCGCCGTTTCCAGTGAGGTAAGTACTCGCTGACGATGCTCTTCGGATGCCATATCGATAAAATCAATAATGATGATACCGCCGAGGTTACGTAAACGTAGCTGACGCGCAATAGCTTGCGTTGCCTCTATATTGGTATTGAAGATAGTCTCTTCGAGATTACGACGACCAACAAATGCACCCGTGTTGATGTCGATGGTGGTCATGGCTTCGGTTTGATCGATGATCAAATAGCCGCCCGATTTTAGCTCGACCTTGCGCTCTAAAGAACGCTGAATTTCGTTTTCGGTGTCGTACATGTCAAAGATTGGCTTGTCACCTTCGTAAAGCTCAAGCTTATCTGTTAACTCCGGTACATACTCAGAAGTGAATTCTTTCAGGTTCTCGTATTCAAGGCGGGAGTCGACCATGATCTTATCGAGCTCTGTGCCAACAAAGTCACGCAGAATGCGTTGAGCTAAGCCGAGTTCACCGTAAAGTGTTGAACGCGTTTTGTATTTTGAGCGACGCTCCATGACTTTTAGCCACAAACGCTTTAGAAATGCCGCATCTTGAGATAGCTCTTTTTCATCAGCGCCTTCTGCCGCGGTACGAATGATAAAACCACCGTGCTCATCGCAGTAATGGTTCACCACCTTTTTCAAACGCTCGCGCTCTTTTTCACTTTCAATACGCTGCGAAACACCGACATGGCTGGCCCCCGGCATAAAAACAAGATAACGCGAAGGTAAGGTGATATCCGTCGTTAAACGCGCACCTTTTGTGCCGAGCGGATCTTTGACCACTTGCACAACAATGTCTTGTCCCTGGCGTACCAGCTCAGAGATATCACGGACTTGAAACTGCTGTTTTTCGTTTTCTGCCACACATTCGGTATGAGGAACAATATCTGACGCATGTAAAAATGCCGCTTTATCTAAACCAATGTCGACGAAAGCCGCCTGCATACCTGGTAACACTCGGCTTACTTTGCCTTTGTATATATTGCCCACAATACCGCGACGCGATTCGCGCTCGATATGTATTTCTTGTAGTACTCCACCTTCAATCATGGCCACACGAGTTTCACTCGGGGTCACGTTAAGCAGCAATTCTGCACTCATGTGCACACCTCAAAACAATTATAAAAATTCTTGAATTAGCTGATCGGTTTCGAACAAAGGTAAGCCTACTACAGCGTGATAACTGCCTTCGATTCGGGTGACAAATCGCCCTCCGAGTCCCTGAATACCATAACTTCCAGCTTTATCGCATGGCTCTCCTGACTGCCAATATTGTTCGATTTCTTCGTGAGTCAGTGGTTTGAACCACACGTCAGTGGTAACGACCACTGAATGTTGTTGTTCCGATGATACAACGCTCACCGCAGTCATCACTTGATGACGACGACCCGATAAGTCAGTAAGCATACGCTTTGAATCTTCAAAACTTTTTGGCTTTTCTAGCACACGGTCATCGCATACTACGACCGTATCAGAGCCCAATACAACGGAATCAGGCTTAGCCAACGCTAAGCCTGCCTGAGCTTTTTCCAAAGAAAGACGCAACACGTAATCTCGTGCTTGCTCATGAGCCTGTTTGGCTTCCTCAATATCAGGCAATACGATCTCAAAATCATAACCCAGTTGAGCAAGCAGCTCTTTTCTTCTCGGAGAACCCGATGCGAGAACGAGAGATAAGCTTTTCTTCACTGCTTTACCTTACGTGCCATGCACGACGAACTCGTCGCATTAATAAAAACATCCATGGCCAAAGTATACAGTTTATTGCCGCCGTCCACAGAGATAATGGATTAAATACTACGTCCTGGTTCAAATATTCCCCACAGAATATCAAAACTTCCAATAACGCAGTAAAAAAGGCAATTAAAATCGACTGTTGCCACAATGCCATGTTGCGAATCAACAGGAAATTCAGCGCCACAAGGTAGATAACGATCGACATCATCATGCCACGAATTCCAAGCGTTGAGCCGATCAAGATATCCCACAATAAGCCCAACACTAGCGCAGTTCCGACGTTCACTCGGTGCGGTAGTGCCAACACCCAATAACACGTGACAAGGAACAACCATGACGGACGTAACACATCTAACACACCTGGCCATGGAATGGTTTGCAGTACCAGCGCAACGAAGAAACTGACGCCAATCACCATTCGGCTACTCAATACATTATTGGCCATCGGTTACCTCTTGTTCTTGCTCTAACCCTTCATCTACATTGGACCGCAGTACTTTGTGTTGACGGTCTTCATTCGGCCAAATCAGCAGTAGGTAGCGTAAGCGATCAAACTCCACAACCGGCTCAGCCTTGATTGAAGCGAACTCTTGACGCGTATCGTGATCCACATTGGTAACCGTCGCGACTGGATATCCCTCAGGGTAAATGCCACCTAAACCGGATGTCACCAATAAATCACCAACCTGAATATCTGTGCTGGTTGGAATGTGCTCCAGTTGGATTTCATCCATTTCACCATTGCCCGATGCGATCACTCGGATATCATTGCGGATCACCTGGACAGGAATTGCATTTTTCGCGTCCGTTAGCAGCAGAACACGTGCGTTGTGCGCTGCGACAAACGTAACCTGACCGACGATGCCTTTCTCGTTGATAACAGGCTGACCAACGTAAACACCATCAATACGGCCTTTATCGATCACCACTTGATGACGATAAGGTGAAGTATCCACCGCCATTACTTCTGTCACGACTTTCTTTTCATCACGGACAAATGAAGATCCTAGCAACTTACGTAGGCGTTGGTTTTCTTCTTTATATTGGTCGAGCAAGATAAGCTCGCTTTTCAGGCGTAGCACTTCTCGCTTTAAGCTGCGATTGCCTTCAACCAATGCCTGATGAGAATTAAAACGTTCAAATACGCCATCGAACATACTACGAGGCAAATTCGCTGTGTACTGAATCGGTGCAACCATACTGTTTAGTAGGTATCGAACGTTGGAAAACGTATCTAGACGACTATCGGCCAGCATTAAGCTCGCCGACACGATGACAGCAAAAAACAGACGTAATTGCAGAGACGGACCTCTGCCGAAAATCGGTTTCATCTTGTTTTTGACCTGATTGCTTCCATGATTATTGAGCCTTACTTGGCAACCTAAAAATACTTAACTAAATACTTTTAGGTATGGAGCATGTTTGAATTACAGAGAGAGCAGAAATGAAGGTGAAGCCCGACATGAGCTTCACCTAAACCTTTATTCTTCAGAGAACAGATCGCCACCGTGCATGTCGATCATTTCTAGAGCTTTACCGCCACCACGCGCAACACACGTTAGTGGATCTTCCGCGATAACCACAGGAATACCAGTTTCTTCCATTAGTAGACGGTCTAGGTCTTTAAGTAGTGCACCACCACCTGTTAGTACCATACCGTTTTCAGAAATGTCTGAAGCAAGCTCTGGTGGACACTGTTCTAGTGCAACCATGACTGCTGATACGATGCCAGATAGCGGCTCTTGAAGCGCTTCTAGGATCTCGTTTGAGTTCAAACTAAAGCTTCGTGGCACACCCTCTGCAAGGTTACGACCGCGAACTTCAATCTCTTGAACTTCATCACCAGGGTAAGCAGAACCGATTTCGTGTTTGATCTTTTCAGCCGTTGCTTCACCAATCAAGCTGCCGTAGTTACGACGTACGTAGTTGATCACAGCTTCATCAAAGCGGTCACCACCGATACGTACAGACGATGAGTAAACCACACCGTTTAGAGAGATAACGGCAACTTCAGTTGTACCACCACCGATATCGACCACCATTGAACCTGTCGGCTCAGATACGCGTAAACCAGCACCAATTGCCGCCGCCATTGGCTCGTCGATTAGGTAAACTTCACGCGCACCAGCACCAAGTGCTGATTCACGAATTGCGCGACGCTCAACTTGGGTAGAACCACAAGGAACACAAACAAGAACACGTGGGCTTGGCTTTAGGATGCTGTTATCGTGCACTTGCTTGATAAAGTGCTGAAGCATTTTTTCGGTTACGTAGAAGTCAGCGATTACGCCGTCTTTCATTGGGCGAATAGCGGAAATGTTGCCAGGTGTACGACCAAGCATCTGTTTTGCTGCGTGACCGACTGCAGCAACGCTTTTTGCAGAACCTACACGATCTTGACGAATAGCAACTACAGAAGGTTCATCAAGGACAATTCCTTGCCCTTTTACGTAAATTAGAGTGTTGGCTGTACCTAAATCGATAGATAGATCGTTAGAAAACATGCCACGAAGTTTCTTAAACATACTCTTCGCTCATCCTGCAAAAATATAGAAGACAAAAATTGCTCTAAATGTACCAATGCCTCGCTGTCACAGCAAGGTATTGGTACACAAACATGAGCAGAAAGCCTCAATTTCTTGCAGTTTCCTAACTTAAGGGCAAAAACCTAAGTTGTTACTGTCCGATTAACCCTGGCTCACCACGGTAAATCACGCGATCGTTACCTCGATGAATACCAAAGGTGACGACGGAGGATGGGTCTTCATCTCCTTTCCCTCTCCAGTTATATTGGAGCCAAGGTTGACTCATGTAGCTACTTCCACAAGTAACATAATCAGTTTCCAACGTTTGCGGAGATGTCGTACTAGTATCATCCATTCTCAGCCAGAAGCGTAATTGTTGGCGTATTGAGCTACTATAATCTTCGGAATATGGAGTAGCATAAAGTTCGTCGTTGACACCTGAATCAACTGTCTTTGTTACTCCATTCAACGAACCGTCTGAACCAGAAGCTTCAGACCACACCTCTTGATAACAAACATAGTCTTCATCAGAAGAATAATCAGAAGCAGAGTCATCAGTATTAGTGATAAAGCGAGAACCACTCCAGTATTCTGTACGCAGAGGAATATTGATGGTACTGACAGAAGTACCACCGACATCATCCATTGCCATTCGGCCATAGCGAATATCTGGTTGAGTTGGAAAAGACTTACCAATATCGTCATTTAATTCGAGGTTGGTATCTTCTGAAGTAAGAAAGTCGACATCATCCACTTTATCTGCCACTAGTAATCCAAATCCATTTGTAAATGGCCCATCTGCTTCAGTCGTTAACGGAGAACTATTGGTTTCTGATTTATTAAATTGGAAAGACTGGTTTGATACTGACAGCTGTGATCCTGACCATGAGTCACTGCCATCCCAGTAGTTTAGATAATAATTTTCCACCCGATCGCTAATGTCTTCGTTATCATCCGTGTCCACAGCCAGCAGTTGGACATCAGCAATTAAATCAGAGCTGAAACTACTGTAATTGGTAGTAGCTTCGCCATCCATATTTTGTGCTTCGACCACAAAGTCATAACTGATAGGCTGACTCATGTACATGAAGCCATCATGGTCAGACGCATAATCCCAGTTATTGCTTACTAAGCTCAACCAGGCAGGATAAAAACGTCCGATATCACGATAGCCGGGGTTAACATTCATACCCAAATAATTTGCCTGAGTATCTGCGGTTACTTTCAATACCCCTACTTCGCTCCATGAAAGCCTACTGTACAATAGATAGGTATTATTGGTTCCCGCGCTATTGCTATAGACCAAAGTGCCAGAAAGAGAACCATCATCTCCACCATCAGGCTCAGCGACTGAATGCGTCAATCCGACCGTTGATGTGATCGCACTACCCGCAATAAAGAAAGGCTATGTTCCCTTTAACTGTTGTTATACTTAAAGTAGGCAACGATTGGAGGGAACTCCTATGCTTC
>NZ_JAWPOX010000277.1:0-868 GCF_033344475.1 Vibrio sp. 1288 | reverse complement strand
CCGCTTCGACAAAAGAACCATGGGTTTTAGCGACTAACTTGCCCGTTGAAATCCGAACACCAAAGCAACTTGTTAGGCTCTACTCGAAGCGTATGCAAATTGAAGAAACCTTCCGAGACTTGAAAAGCCCAGCCTACGGCTTAGGCCTCCGTCATAGCCGAACTAGCAGCTCAGAGCGCTTTGATATCATGCTGCTAATCGCCCTAATGCTTCAACTGACATTTTGGCTTGCTGGAGTTCATGGTCAGAAACAAGGTTGGGATAAGCACTTCCAAGCTAACACTGTCAAAAATCGAAATGTACTCTCAACAGTGCGCTTAGGGATGGAAGTTTTGCGGCATTCTGGCTACACAATAACGAGGGAAGACTTGCTCGCGGCTGCAACCCTGCTTGCTCAAAATCTATTCAAACATGGTTGTGCTTTGGGGAAATTATGAGGGGATCTCTCAGCGCTAAGCTGGCATTTAGGATCAGTTCATCACTGTTGAGCATGTGAACAGGCGCTCGTGCAATGCCAATGCTCACGGTAAAAGAAATACGATTGGATTTGTCACTGTAACCGGCTTCAATTTTATTGAGCACTTCCTGACATACAGCCACGGGATCTTCATCGTAAATAATAAAGGCAAACTCGTCGCCAGCGACGCGAAAAGCGTTATTTGGGGAAGACAAGCTCTGTTGAATCGCATTTGCAGTAAACTTGATGATCTGGTCACCAATGTAGTTCCCGTTGATGTCGTTTATCGATTTGAAGTTGTCGATATCTAAATACGCCAGATTAAAAGGGCGGGTGGCTTGCTGCGTTAATGTTTCTAGCGTGTCTGCCAAACAGCTGCGGTTCAACAAACCGGTGAGGTTGTCATGAGAG
>NZ_JAWPOX010000276.1:0-868 GCF_033344475.1 Vibrio sp. 1288 | reverse complement strand
TTAGTGCGCTTGATCCCAGTTGTCACCGTGACCAGCTTCTGCCACCAAAGGCACTTTCAACTCTGCTGCAGATTCCATCAATTTCTGTACTTTACTTTCAATTTCGGACAAAGACGACTCTTCGACTTCAAATACCAGTTCATCGTGTACTTGCATCAAAAGTTTTACGCGACCATTGCCTTCTTCTTGAATCCATTGATCCACTAGCAGCATCGCTTTCTTAATAATGTCCGCTGCAGTGCCTTGCATTGGCGCATTGATCGCCGCTCGTTCTGCTGCTTTACGACGCATACCATTACGCGATTTGATTTCTGGCAGATGCAAACGTCGACCAAAAATGGTTTCTACATAACCTTTATCAGCTGCTGCGCTGCGCGTGTCTTCCATGTACTGCATTACACCTGGGTAACGCTCGAAGTATTTGTCCATATAAGCTTGCGCTTCACCACGAGGAATACCCAGCTGTTTTGCCAAGCCGAATGCGCTCATGCCGTAAATCAGACCAAAGTTCACCGCTTTCGCACGGCGACGCTGCTCACTTGATACCTGATCAATAGACACTCCCATGATTTCTGCTGCGGTTGCGGCGTGAATGTCTTTACCGTCACGGAAGGCATCAAGCAGCGCTTGGTCGCCAGAAAGGTGCGCCATAATACGCAGCTCGATTTGCGAGTAGTCGACAGCCAGAACCTTGTAACCAGCAGGAGCTACAAACGCCTGACGAATACGACGACCTTCTTCGTTACGGATTGGAATGTTCTGCAAGTTTGGATCAGTAGACGACAAACGACCTGTCGCAGTCACCGCTTGATGGTAAGAGGTGTGTACACGACCAGTTGAAGGGTTGATCATCTTCGGCAGCTTGTCT
>NZ_JAWPOX010000275.1:0-868 GCF_033344475.1 Vibrio sp. 1288 | reverse complement strand
TGAAATGGAACAGCTCGGTTTACCTGAAGGCGTTGAATATAAGATTCGGGGTCAAAATGAAGAGCAGGAAAACTCATCAGCATTCTTGCAAAACGCTTTTGTTGTGGCTCTTGGCGTCATGGCGCTCATTCTCATCACGCAGTTCAACAGCTTTTATCAGGCATTTTTGATTTTGAGTGCGGTGCTGTTTTCAACGGTCGGGGTTTTTGCTGGGTTGCTTATTTTCCAAAAACCATTCGGCATCATCATGTCTGGCATTGGTGTGATTGCCTTGGCTGGTATCGTAGTTAATAACAACATTGTACTGATTGATACTTATAACCAAATGCGAAAAAGAGGACTGGACAAAGCAGAGGCTATCCTGCGGACCGGTGTGCAACGTTTGAGACCGGTGCTATTAACCACAATTACGACCATTTTAGGGTTGTTACCGATGGTTCTAGAAATGAACATCGATTTAGTTAATCAAAAAGTCGAATTTGGTGCGCCGAGTACGCAATGGTGGTCTCAGTTAGCGACGGCAGTAGCGGGGGGATTGGCATTTGCTACGGTGTTGACGTTGGTGCTTACGCCTTGTTTGCTTATGTTGGGAAGAGATCATCTTGCTAAGCCCGAACCTGATGAAAGCGAAGAGGCAGCGTAATGCTGCCTCTTTTTACTTTTCCGTTTATCTCATTGCCAGTAACTTACTGTAACGATCCAGCTTGTCCATACTGACTTTTGCATTCGCCATGAAGGTTTGTCTTGCTTTACCTGTTAACGATTTGGATTGCGCCAAATTCACTGTTCTTGGGTTTTTGTGCACGCCATTTACTAGGAACTCATAATGTCAGTGAGGTCCTGTCACACGACCTGTTCCACCAAGCGT
>NZ_JAWPOX010000274.1:0-871 GCF_033344475.1 Vibrio sp. 1288 | reverse complement strand
CAAGACATGGATGCCGCGCAAGCGGTACCAGCCACACATGAAAGCGATACATTGAAGTTGTTTGAGCTACCAAACACGGCCGCATCACGTCGAATCAGCGGTGTGTATGGCAACTGGCTGGCAAACCAAAATCCAGACTCTGCGCATGCGGTACTCACAGAAAACGCAGATGCTACTTACACAGTTTCACTCCGTGCACCATTGAACAATAAACAAGGTGCTGTTGCCGTGTGTGGGCAGTTCCCGACAGGTGGTGGGCGAGAGGCGGCTGCGGGTATTAATGCCTTACGCAAAGAAGATGTGAATGCATTTATTGATGTGGTCGAAACGTACTACGCATAGCATTTTCCAAAATATGAATACAACAAAGGAGCAGAGTGGCTCCTTTGTTTTTACTACAAGTAAATAAATAAGTTAGATAATCAGCGCTTTAACCAAGACTTCGGGTTCTGTGCTTCACTATTACGGCGGATTTCGAAATACAGTGATGGTCGGTCTTGACCACCTGTATCACCAGCGAGTGCTATCACTTCGCCTGCGGTGACTTTGTCGCCTTCTTTTTTGGTTAACGCTTGATTGTAGCCGTAAAGCGTCATGTCACCTTTACCGTGATCAAGCAGCACCACTAAACCGTAACCTCTTAAATACTCTGCAAATACGACTGTGCCAGGGTAAACCGCTTTAACTTGTTGACCATAGTTAGCGGAAAGCACCATACCTTTCCAGTTTACTTGTCCGGTTTGACGCGTACCGAAGTTATGTAACACACTGCCTTTGAGTGGCCATGGTAGTTTGCCGCGCTGTTTGCCGAGCCCGTCCATTGGTACTGCATTTCGTTTGGCGGCTTTTGCAATCTCGGCTTTTAGACGGG
>NZ_JAWPOX010000273.1:0-871 GCF_033344475.1 Vibrio sp. 1288 | reverse complement strand
AGCCGCGATGGATAACCTTTCTATTTTTAAGCAGCCGCTCTTGCGCCATACTCTTGGCTTAGTGAAACGATGATTGACTGCAACAAACTAGGTAACAACCAGTTATTAGGTAATAAATAGCAATGATGCAAAGTGTAGATATCGCCATCATCGGCGGAGGGAGGGTTGGGTTGGCGCTTGCCGCCGCATTCAAAGACAGTGGCCTGCGTATCGCCGTGATCGAAGGTAGCGTGCCAGATGAAACGTTGAATGAACTGCCTGATGTGCGAGTTTCTGCACTGAGCCGCTCAAGTGAAACCATTTTACGTAAGCTAGGAGCTTGGCAGGGTATTGAGCAACGCCGTGCTGCACCTTACTACGGTATGGAAGTGTGGGAGCAAGACAGCTTCGCAAAAATAGAGTTTGATGCACAAAGTATGGCGCAACCTGATTTGGGTCACATCGTTGAAAATCGCGTGATTCAGTTAGCGTTGTTGGAACAAGTGCAAAAGCTAGAGAACGTAACGTTATTCATGCCTGCGCGCTGTGCGACACTCGCGGTCGGTGAACAAGAGAGTTGGTTAACGCTCGATAACGGCCAAGCGATGACAGCGAAGCTGGTGGTGGGCGCAGATGGCGCGAATTCGTGGCTGCGTAACCAGATGGATGTTCCTTTGACGCATTGGGACTACGGTCACCATGCGTTGGTTGCTAATGTGAAAACAGCGGATCCGCACCACAGCATCGCGCGTCAGATTTTTACACCTCACGGGCCTTTGGCATTCTTGCCAATGTCTCAACCAAACATGTGTTCTATCGTTTGGTCGACAGAGCCAAACCGAGCGGAAGAATTGCTGGTCATGGGCGATGACGCGTTCAACAAAACGCTAAC
>NZ_JAWPOX010000272.1:0-875 GCF_033344475.1 Vibrio sp. 1288 | reverse complement strand
GGCATTGTATATATCTCACACCGCCTGAAAGAAATCTTTGAAATCTGTGACGACATTACGGTGCTTCGTGACGGTAAATTTATCGGTGAATGCCGAGTAGCAGACACGGATGAAGACGGCTTAATCGAAATGATGGTTGGCCGTAAATTAGAAGAGCAATACCCACGTATTGATGTAAAGCACGGCGAGACATGCCTTGAAGTGATTGGCTTGACAGGTTCTGGCGTTCACGATGTGAGCTTCACGCTTAAACGCGGTGAGATTTTGGGTATCTCTGGTTTGATGGGCGCAGGCCGTACCGAGTTAATGAAAGTGATTTACGGCGCGCTACCAAGCGAGCATGGCGTTATCAATCTCGATAACAAAACCATTAATCCGGTTAGCCCGCAAGATGGCTTGGCAAATGGCATCGCTTATATCTCGGAAGACCGCAAAGGGGATGGTCTGGTGCTGGGCTTATCCGTGAAAGAGAACATGTCTCTGTGTGCATTGGATAAGCTAACTAAAGGTGTGCAAATCCAGCACGGCGAAGAAGTCATTGCGGTGGAAGATTTCATCAAGTTATTCAACATTAAAACACCAACTCGCGACCAAATTATTGGCAACCTTTCTGGTGGTAACCAACAGAAAGTAGCGATTGCGAAAGGGTTAATGACCAAGCCTAAAGTTCTGATTTTGGATGAACCAACGCGTGGTGTTGACGTTGGTGCTAAGAAAGAAATCTACCAACTCATCAACAAATCTAAAGCCGACGGCATGAGCATCATCTTGGTTTCTTCTGAGATGCCAGAAGTGCTAGGCATGAGCGATCGCATTCTTGTGATGCATGAAGGTCGCATAACTGGCGAATTTGATGCGAAAGACGCCGATCAAGA
>NZ_JAWPOX010000271.1:0-876 GCF_033344475.1 Vibrio sp. 1288 | reverse complement strand
CTGGCCTAATTGATAAAACTGCCCTAGCCCCACCAACATCGCCAACGTCACTAACTGTAACACTCCAATGATTAACTTGTCGTGGCGACCGAACAGAATCGCTGTCGATTTGATACCGATTTTTAAATCGTCATCGCGATCCACCATTGCATACTGAGTGTCGTAGGCAATCGTCCACAATGCATTAATCACAAACACAAACCAAACCATCACTGGTAGCTCACCGGTTTGTGCCGCCCATGCCATAGGAATCGCCCAGCTAAACGCTAATCCCAAAAACAGCTGCGGGATATGCGTGTAACGCTTCATAAAAGGGTAGATAAAGGCTAAGACAAGGCCCGCAAAAGAGAGCTGAATCGTTAAGGGGTTCATAGTCAAAACAAGTAAGAATGAGCTCACGGCCAAAACCAAAAATAAGCCAATCGCCTCTTTCGCCGAGACCTTACCCGAAGGCAATGGACGCTGTTTAGTACGCTTCACATGACCATCGACTTTGCGGTCTGCAAAATCGTTAATGACACAGCCTGCGCTACGCATTAAAAATACACCCAGCACAAATACAATGAGCACATCCCAACTCGGTATGCCTTGGGCTGCAATGACCAGAGCCCAAACCGTTGGCCACAACAACAATAGTGAACCAATTGGGCGATCCATTCGCATCAGCTGCCAATATGCTTTGGCTTTTTCTGCGGACATTTACCCTCTCTCCTTGGCGTAAATAGGTGAATTCGATAAGAATAACTCAGCGACTAACATAGGTTTGTGATTCATCCACAACCTTGAGCGTCGTGCGAGAAAACGGCCTTGAGGCAAGTGAACCCAACCCATTTGTAGCGAGTCGCGCTCGACATTATCAGCGCTAAAGACGGTGAG
>NZ_JAWPOX010000270.1:0-876 GCF_033344475.1 Vibrio sp. 1288 | reverse complement strand
GGCTCAAACACATCTGAGCTCGTCTTCAACAATTGCAAAGTACCTAGAGAAAACATTCTCGGAGCACTCAATTTTGGCGTCGAAGTATTGATGAGTGGGCTTGATTACGAGCGCGTTGTTTTAGCTGCTGGCCCACTCGGCATTATGCAAGCGTGTATGGATATCGTCGTCCCCTACGTGCATGAGCGCAAACAGTTCGGCAAATCCATCGGCGAGTTTCAGCTTGTGCAGGGCAAATTGGCCGACATGTACTCACGTATGCGCGCTGCAAAAGCGTACGTCTACACCGTCGCGGCGGCTTGTGATCGTGGTGAATGCACGCGCAAAGATGCCGCCGGGGTGATTTTGTACAGCGCAGAATTGGCGACACAAATGGCGCTCGATGCCATTCAACTACTCGGCGGTAATGGCTACATCAATGAATACGCAACCGGACGCCTTCTGCGTGACGCAAAACTGTATGAAATTGGGGCAGGAACCTCCGAAATTCGCCGAATGCTCATCGGGCGCGAATTGTTTGAGGAATCACGCTAGCTCCTGATTCACTCGCTAGGAAAAGGAAGTCATCATGGCCATCATAAAAAGCAAAACCAAGCCAACTGACGAGCTGTTTCTTTCTAACCAAGCCGCGATGGAAATGCTGGTTGAAAAGCTGCAAAAAGACATTGCCACCATCAAACTCGGTGGCGGCGAACGTGCCATTGCTCATCAGCGACAAAAAGGAAAACTCCCGGTTCGAGAACGAATTTCACATTTGCTCGATGATGGCAGCAACTTCCTTGAAATCGGTCAGTTCGCCGCTTGGCAAGTGTACGATGAGTCCATCCCATGCGCAGGTGTCGTGGCTGGCATCGGCATGATCGAAGGAGTTCAATG
>NZ_JAWPOX010000269.1:0-876 GCF_033344475.1 Vibrio sp. 1288 | reverse complement strand
TCTTCCAACTGCTCTAAAGTAAATGGGAAAGTCAGGATGTCTTGTAAATACAATGTCGGCTTTGGCCCTTTGAGGCCACGTCGTTCCCATGGATAAATGTCTAACATGGCATGCACGGTTCGGTAGAGCTCTTCTGCGGCTTGATCTTTTTCGGCAATCAACATAGCGAGTCGATCGCTAGATAGGCGTGAAATGAGATCGCTTGGCATCGTTAATGAGTGAACCAGTTCAGTACAAGCATCGAGAAACGCAGGATTGGAGTGGCGAATCATGATCACCGCATGGTTAGAGCGTTTAAGCTCAGTCTTAAATAGAACCAGTTGTTCCCACCAGTACGTTTCAGAAACGACGTTAGAAAACTGCTTTTCGGGATCGTATTCATGTTGAGAGCGAATACGATTGATGAGCTTGCGAGCACGTTGTTCTAGCTGGCGTTTTGAGCCGCGCGCTTTATCCATGCTGACACGATTGGTCTGCTCTTTGAGCATTTTCAGTGCATGTTTGCGGTATTTTTTAAACGCATTAAATGCCGCTTCGAAATCGCCTTGCTCTTCAGCAACGCGAGATTGCTGAAAACAGATCTGACTTAGCAGTTCGCCGTTATCGAAATTAAGCGCGGATTCTTCTGCGGCAAGCAACAACTCGGCTGCGCTGTCCGTGTTTTTACGCAGTAGCTCTAGTCTTGCTCGACTGATGAAAGAGTGTGCTTTCATCCACGTTAGATCGTGCTCAATGGCCAGTTTGTGCGCTTTTTGGGTTGCTTCTTCCGCGGCGTCTAGGCGTTCTAAGCCAAGGAGTGCCAAGCCTTTAAAGTCCCAAATTTCGGCTTGCCAAGTGCTGTCTTCATGGTCTTTGAGCACTTCTGTTGCGCCATCA
>NZ_JAWPOX010000268.1:0-877 GCF_033344475.1 Vibrio sp. 1288 | reverse complement strand
CCGTTAGACCGGCTTTTTGAGAAACACCAACGAGCGTACCAGCCGTATCAAATAAGTCGACGAACAAGAAAGCGAACACAACAGAGATCATGCCGACTTCAAATAGACCCGAGAAATCCAATTGTAAGAATGTTGGTGCGATACTTGGTGGAGTTGACATGACACCGTTCCATTGCACATCACCAAATAGAAGACCAAGCGCCGTCACACCCAAAATCGCGATCATCACCGCACCTTTCACACCACGGTGAACAAGCGCGATAGTAAGGAAGAAACCAATCGCCGCCAACACTGATGGCAATGACGTGATATCGCCCATTGAAACCAATGTCGCTGGGTTATCAACCACAATACCTGCGTTTTTAAGGGCGATAAACGCCAAGAAAAGGCCAATACCTGCAGAAATGCCGGTGCGAAGCGAATGCGGGATCGAGTTAATGATCCATTCACGAATCTTAAAAATGCTCAGCAGAATAAATAAAACACCAGAAACAAACACTGCAGCCAGCGCGACTTGCCATGTGTAACCCATACCTAACACAACGGAATATGTGAAGAATGCGTTTAGACCCATGCCCGGAGCCTGAGCTATTGGGTAGTTTGCGACTAAACCCATAATGAAACAGCCAATCGCGGCGGCAAGACACGTTGCAACAAAGATCGCACCACGATCCATACCGGTATCAGACAAAATAGCTGGGTTTACAAAAATAATGTAAGCCATGGTAAGGAAGGTCGTAATACCTGCAATGATCTCAGTGCGCACATTTGTGCCGTTTTCACTAAGTTTAAAGAGCCTTTCGAGCATGATCGAATCCTGTAAAGGTAAAAAGTAAACGGTTGCGTAATCGATTGGCGGGAATTATAAAGTTATCAA
>NZ_JAWPOX010000026.1:0-71512 GCF_033344475.1 Vibrio sp. 1288 | reverse complement strand
AGAATATTCCAGTATGACCGCTTATAGTACTGCATCTTAATCTTCATTGTGATTGCGTTCAGAGCACCCATTGACATAGGGAGGAAGTCCTTATAGTTCGTTTACGACGAAGCGCAAAATGCCATTATCGGCACTCAAGGTGGTAACGAAGTGCTTCGTATCGAGATCGAAGCGACATCTTTAGGCCGTGATTTAGAGTTAGAGGTCGTTACCACGATTAGCCAGGGTATTGACCATGTGGCGTCCATCGCTGATGGCCAAGTATCTATCGTCGGTGATCAAATCAATATCGCTTTTGACATTACAGGCGCAGATATTGGTGGTAATAGCATTCAAGCGCCTATCGATTTTACGACAACCGTTATTGATGGCGATGATCCTGCGCCGCAGAACGTTACTTTTGAAAACGTTGAATCTTCTTCTACACCAATGACTGGCACTTTTGTTGATATTGGTAGTGATCAATTGGCAACGGTCACGTTTAATCAAGAAGGACTTAGTCAGTTCGATGGCCTACTGAGTGATAATCAGGCGACAGAAGCGGTACTCTCTGAAGACGGCAGTACTATCACCTTGTCCATTGCGGGCTCGAATGAAACCGTCTTAACCATCAGTTTGAATACTGATGGTACCTACCAATTTGAGCAATTTAAGCCGTTAGAACAAACGGTGAAGATACGATTGAGCTCTCTTTGCCAACCACAATCGTCGATTTCGACCAAGATACGGCAAGCAACACCTTTACGATGACCATCCTCGATGGCGATAATCCAGTGATTGAGAACGTGACGGGCTTGTCTTTAGACGAGGCGGGGGTTGACCAAGGTTCACAGGAAGGCGCGGCAGTAACAAGTGGTACTGGGTCGATCACGACAGCGGTCGGAAGTGACATCATTGATCACTATGAGTTGGAACCTACAGAGTTCAATGTTGGTGGAGAACTCCAATCTCAAGGGCAGGTTGTTCAACTAGAACTAGCGTCCGAGAGTAACGGCGTACGTACTTACGAAGGCTTCATCGAGCTGGATGGTGTGCGTATTACCGTATTTGATGTGGCGATTGATGCACCTGCATTGGGCGAATACCAATTCAACTTGTATGAACAACTTGACCATACGGGTGCTAACGATGACTCGCTCACTTTCTCACTGCCAGTTTACGCGGTGGATGCGGATGGTGACCGCTCCTCGATTACCGACGGCTCGAACACACCAGAAGCAGCGCAAATTGTCATTCAAGTTCAAGATGACGTTCCTACGATTGATGGCGTTGAGGCTCTAGCCGTCGATGAAGACGATTTATCAAGCATAGGCTCCGATCAAAGCGACTCTGTGCTCGCGCAAGGCAACTTCACGACGACTCAGGGCTCAGACCGTGTCGTAAGTTATCAATTAGAGAGCGGCACTGATCCACTCAATGGGTTGGAATCACAGGGTCGATCTATCTCTCTGACGGAAACAACCAATTCAGATGGCAGCTTTACCTATTCTGCAACAGCTGAAGGGGATGCTATCTTCACCTTACAAGTGAACCCTGACGGTTCTTATTCATTTACCCTTGAAGGTCCAATCGATCATGCTGCGGGTAGTGATAGCTTAACTCTAGACTTCAATATTGTCGCAACGGACTTTGACGGTGACACCAGTTCACTTGTTCTACCGGTTACCATTGCTGATGATGTGCCAACCATTAACAACGTTGTTGCTCTTACCGTCGATGAGGATGACTTGAGTTCGGTAGGCTCTGACCAATCACAGCCAACGCTGGTTGAAGGTCAGTTCACGACGACTCAGGGTTCTGATGGCGTCGTACAGTATCAGTTGGATGTAAACGCTGATCCTTTAAAAGGCCTGCAATCTCAAGGTCAGACCGTCTCCATTGCCGAAACGCAAAATGCAGACGGCAGTTACACCTACAGCGCAACGGCAAATGGCAGCGCAGTTTTCACATTAATTTTGAATACCGACGGCTCGTACAGTTTTGAGCTGCAAGGTCCAATCGACCATGCGGCAAATAGCGACAGCTTAACCCTCGATTTTAATGTTATTGCTACTGATTTCGATGGTGACACAAGCCAAATCGTATTGCCTGTTACCATCGTGGATGATAAGCCGACCATTACCGACGTCGATGCGATTACCGTTGATGAAGATGACTTAGGCACGATTGGGTCAGATCAGACTGACCCGATTTCAATCGATGGCAACTTCACCACCACACAAGGCTCGGACCGAGTAGTGAGCTATCAGCTCGATGCTTCTGCAACACCAGTTGACGGCCTTACATCACAAGGCGTGGCAGTTACGCTGACTGAAACCGCAAACGGTGATGGCAGCTTTACTTACGAGGCGACAGCGGGTAGTGAAGCGGTCTTTACGCTGACGGTGAATACTGATGGTAGCTATAACTTCACGCTTGAAGGTCCAATCGACCACGCGGTAGATAGCGATGAGCTGACACTCAACTTCCCAATCATCGCAACAGACTTTGATGGCGACACCACAAATGCCATTATCCCAGTGACAATCGTGGACGATAAGCCTGTTATTACCGACGTCGACACCATTACGGTTGATGAAGATGATCTAGCGTCAATTGGCTCAGACCAAAGCAATCCAATTTCTATTGATGGCAACTTTACTACCACACAAGGCTCTGACCGAGTGGTGAGCTACCAACTCGATGCTTCAGCAACACCAGTGGACGGTTTAACATCGCAAGGCGTGGCTGTCACACTGATAGAAACCGCAAATGGTGATGGTAGTTTCACTTATGAAGCGACTGCGGGTGGCAACCCAGTATTTACTCTGACAGTAGATACTGATGGCTCTTACAACTTCACGCTAGAAGGGCCAATTGATCACGCGGTGGATAGTGATGAGCTGACACTCAACTTCCCAATTATCGCAACCGACTTCGATGGCGACACCGTTACTGAAACCATTCCAGTCACGATTGTTGATGATGTACCGACCATCACAGCGGTGGATGCGTTGAGTGTCGATGAAGATGACCTTAGCGGCGTGGGCTCAGACCAAACTGACGCTGTGTTCGTTGAAGGCGCGTTTACTACCACACAAGGCTCTGACCGAGTGGTGAGCTATCAACTGGATTCAACGGCTGATCCTGTTGCGGGGCTAACGTCTCAAGGTGAGGCGATTACCTTGGTGGAAACCGCGAATGGCGACGGCAGCTTTACTTATGTTGCGACCGCAGATGGCAATCCTGTCTTCACGTTGAATGTAGCAGCAGATGGTACTTACGACTTTACGCTGCAAGGCCCGATTGACCATGCAGCTAACAGCGACAGCCTGACGATTGATTTCCCAATTATTGCCACCGATTTTGATGGTGATACGACTTCGGCGACCATTCCAGTCACCATTACGGATGATGCACCAATCATCGATAATGTTGTGCCTCTGGCTGTAGACGAAGATGATTTATCAGGCATTGGTTCAGACCAAAGCGACGCTGTGTTTGTTGAAGGCGCGTTTACGACCACCCAAGGTTCAGACCGTGTGGTGAGCTACCAACTTGATTCAACTTCTGATCCTGTCGCAGGTTTAACTTCTCAAGGTGAGCCTGTTACTTTGGTAGAGACGGCGAATGCCGATGGCAGCTTTACTTACGTGGCTACCGCGGATGGCAATCCGGTTTTCACCATGAACGTGAATGCAGACGGTACATACAGCTTCCGTCTAGAAGGTCCAATCGATCATGCGTTAAACAGCGATGAGCTAGTACTGAACTTCCCAATCATTGCAACAGACTTTGATGGCGATACGACGACCGCGACCATTCCAGTCACGATTACTGATGACGTTCCAACCATTAATAACGTTGTTCCACTGACAGTAGACGAAGATGATCTCGCAACAATTGGCTCAGACCAAAACGATGATGCGTTTATGTCGGGCTCTTTCAGCACAACTGAAGGCTCAGACAGCGTTGTTAAATACCAGCTTGATGCAACGGCAGATCCAGTATCAGGGTTAACCTCTCATGGTGAGCCTGTTGTGCTTGCAGAGACAGCAAATGGTGATGGCAGCTTTACTTACACTGCCACAGCAAATGGCAATGACGTATTTGAATTGGTGGTGAAGCCAGATGGCAGCTACACCTTTACTCTGCAGGGTCCACTAGACCATGCGGTGAATAGCGACAGCCTGCAAATCGACTTCCCGATTATCGCAACAGACTTTGATGGCGATACGTCGACAGAAACACTACCTGTCACCATCGTTGATGATAAACCAACCATCACTGACGTAGACGCAATCCATGTGGATGAAGATGACTTAGCGACGATTGGCTCTGACAGCTCAGATCCAATTTCAATCGATGGCAACTTCACTACAACGCAAGGTTCTGATGGGGTAGTAAGCTACCAATTAGATACTGCTGCAACGCCAGTTGATGGTCTAACATCACAAGGTGTGGCCGTCACGCTGGCTGAAACCGCAAACGGCGACGGTAGCTTCACTTATGAAGCGACAGCAGGAACTGAAGCAGTATTTACGCTGACCGTTAATACGGATGGTTCATACAACTTCACGCTGCAAGGTCCAATCGACCATGCGACAGACAGTGATGAGCTGACACTGAACTTCCCAATCATCGCAACGGATTTTGATGGTGATACCACCACAGAAACGATCCCAGTCACCATCGTGGATGATAAGCCAACCATTACTGATGTCGATGCGATTACCGTTGATGAAGATGATTTAGGCACGATTGGTTCGGATCAGACTGACCCGATTTCAATCGATGGCAACTTCACTACCACACAAGGCTCTGACCGAGTGGTGAGCTATCAGCTTGACGCGTCTGCAACACCAGTGGCTGGACTCACATCACAAGGTGCGGCCGTCACGCTGACTGAAACCGCAAACGGTGATGGAAGCTTCACTTACGAGGCGACAGCGGGTACTGAAGCGGTCTTTACGCTGACAGTGAATACTGATGGTAGCTATAACTTCACGCTTGAAGGTCCAATCGACCACGCAGTAGATAGTGATGAGTTGATACTGAACTTCCCAATCATCGCGACCGACTTTGATGGCGACACCACAAATGCCACTATCCCAGTGACGATCGTAGACGATAAGCCAGTTATTACTGACGTGGATTCCATTACTGTTGATGAAGATGATCTAGCGTCAATTGGCTCAGACCAAAGCAACCCGATTTCTATTGATGGTAACTTCACCACCACGCAAGGTTCAGACCGAGTGGTGAGCTACCAACTCGATGGCACATCAACACCAGTTGACGGTTTAACCTCGCAAGGTGTGGCTGTCACGCTAACAGAAACTGCAAATGGTGATGGCAGTTTTACCTACGAAGCAACAGCGGGCTCTGAAGCGGTCTTTACGCTGACAGTGAATACTGATGGCTCTTATAACTTCACGCTAGAAGGGCCAATTGATCACGCGGTTGATAGTGATGAGCTGACACTCAACTTCCCAATTATCGCAACCGACTTCGATGGCGACACCGTTACTGAAACCATTCCAGTCACGATTGTTGATGATGTACCGACCATCACAGCGGTGGATGCGTTGAGTGTCGATGAAGATGACCTTAGCGGCGTGGGCTCAGACCAAACTGACGCTGTGTTCGTTGAAGGCGCGTTTACTACCACACAAGGCTCTGACCGAGTGGTGAGCTATCAACTGGATTCAACCGCTGATCCTGTTGCGGGTCTGACATCTCAAGGTGAGGCGATTACCTTGGTGGAAACCGCGAATGGCGACGGCAGCTTTACCTATGTGGCGACCGCAGATGGCAATCCTGTCTTCACGTTGAATGTCGCAACAGATGGTACGTACGACTTTACGCTGCAAGGCCCGATTGACCATGCCGCTAACAGCGACAGCCTGACGATTGATTTCCCAATTATTGCCACCGATTTTGATGGTGATACGACCACGGCAACCATTCCAGTCACCATTACGGATGATGCGCCAATCATCGATAATGTTGTGCCTCTGGCTGTAGACGAAGATGATTTATCAGGTATTGGCTCAGACCAAAGTGACGCTGTGTTTGTTGAAGGCGCGTTCACCACTACCCAAGGTTCAGACCGTGTAGTGAGCTACCAACTTGATTCAACGGCTGATCCTGTCGCAGGTTTAACTTCTCAAGGTGAGCCTGTTACTTTGGTAGAGACTGCGAATGCCGATGGCAGCTTCACTTACGTGGCTACCGCGGATGGCAATCCGGTTTTCACCATGAATGTGAATGCTGACGGTACATATGACTTCCGTCTGGAAGGGCCAATCGATCACGCGTTAAACAGCGATGAGCTAATACTGAACTTCCCAATCATTGCAACAGACTTTGATGGCGATACGACGACCGCGACCATTCCAGTCACGATTACTGATGACGTTCCAACTATTAATAACGTTGTTCCACTGACAGTAGACGAAGATGATCTCGCCTCAATTGGCTCAGACCAAAACGATGATGCGTTCATGTCGGGTTCTTTCAGCACAACTGAAGGCTCAGACAGCGTTGTTAAATACCAGCTTGATGCAACAGCAGACCCAGTAGCAGGGCTAACCTCTCATGGTGAGCCTGTCGTGCTTACTGAGACAACAAATGGTGATGGCAGCTTTACTTACACTGCCACAGCAGACGGCAATGCCGTATTTGAATTAGTGGTGAAGCCAGACGGCAGCTACACCTTTAACCTGCAAGGTCCGCTAGACCATGCGGTAAATAGCGACAGTCTGCAAATCGACTTCCCGATTATCGCAACAGACTTTGATGGCGACACCTCATCGAAGACGCTACCTGTCACCATCGTTGATGATAAACCAACCATCACTGACGTAGACGCAATCCGCGTGGATGAAGATGACTTAGCGACGATTGGCTCCGACGGCTCAGATCCAATTTCAATCGATGGCAACTTCACTACAACGCAAGGCTCTGACGGGGTAGTAAGCTACCAATTAGATACTGCTGCAACACCAGTTGATGGTCTGACATCACAAGGTGTGGCCGTCACGCTGACGGAAACTGCAAACGGCGACGGTAGCTACACTTATGAAGCGACAGCAGGAACTGAAGCCGTATTTACGCTAACAGTAAACACGGATGGCTCATACAATTTCACGCTTCAAGGGCCAATCGACCATGCGGTAGACAGTGATGAGCTGACGCTGAACTTCCCAATCATCGCAACGGATTTTGATGGTGATATCACCACAGAAACGATCCCAGTTACCATCGTGGATGATAAGCCAACCATTACCGATGTAGATGCGATTACCGTCGATGAAGATGACTTAGGCACGATTGGCTCAGATCAAACTGACCCGATTTCAATCGATGGCAACTTCACTACCACACAAGGCTCTGACCGAGTGGTGAGCTATCAGCTTGACGCGTCTGCAACACCAGTGGCTGGACTCACATCACAAGGCGTGGCAGTCACACTGACGGAAACCGCAAACGCTGATGGCAGCTTTACCTACCAAGCAACAGCAGGCACTGAGTCGGTCTTTACACTGACAGTGAATACCGATGGCTCTTATAACTTCACGCTAGAAGGTCCAATCGACCACGCGGTAGATAGTGACGAGCTGACACTGAACTTCCCAATCATCGCAACCGACTTTGATGGCGACACGTCTGCTGAGACAATTCCTGTCAAGATCGTTGATGACAAACCGACACTTGGTGGCATCGAAGCAACAAGTGTGCAAACGGTTGACGAGGACGATATCCCAACAGTCGGATCTGATGGTACGCAGTCGAACAGCATTGCAGGTAACTTCATCGCGACTGATGGCTCTGATGGCATTGTGGAGTACAGCGTTTCTGACCTGACGATGCCAGTACAAGGCCTGACCTCTGGTGGTCAATCTCTGGTTATGGTTGAAGTATCAAACGCAGGTGGCGTTTCAGTTTACGAAGCTCGTATTGATGGCACGACGACACCAGTATTCCGTGTAACCCTCGATGCCTCTGATGACAGCTACACGTTCGATTTGCTTGCTCCTCTCGATCATCCAAATGCTGATGGCCAAAATGAACTGATCATCAATTTGCCGATAAACGCGACTGATTTTGATGGAGACGTGTCGAACAACATCACCTTACCAATTACGGTTGTGGATGATGTTCCGACCATTGATGGTTTACTAGCAGGCAGCGAACAAACCGTTGATGAAGATGACCTACCAGCAGGTACGGATGCTGCAAGTGCAGAAGATACTGTTATTTCAGGTACTTTTGATATCACCGAAGGTGCTGACCAAGTTGCTTCTATTCAGCTGAGTGACCTGACCACGCCTGTTGCGTCACTGACTTCAGATGGTGAAGCTATAGCCTTAGTTCTGTCTTCTAGCGCAAACGGCGTGAACGTATACCAAGGTGTCGCTGGCAATCCTGCTGAAGTTGTGTTCGAACTGACGTTGGATGCAACGAACAACACCTACGAGTTCGATTTACAGAAGCCGCTTGATCATCCAGATGGTAATCAGCAAAACGAGATTGTTATTAACCTCCCTGTGACGGCGACAGATAATGATGGTGATACTTCACCAGCCTTCACATTGCCAATTACCGTTGTGGACGATGTTCCAGTTGTTACCAATATTGAAAGTCTACGTGTCGACGAAGATGACTTACCTCTTGGTTCTGATGGCACTAAAGAGCCGTTAACGGTATCAGGTGAATTCGAAGTCACTAGCGCAGATGGTATTGATGCTTTCGAATTGGATCTGAGCTCAAATCCTATTCCGAACCTGAAATCGGGTGGAGAAGAGGTAACACTTTCTCAAGACGTTGGCGCTTCAACTGCTGACGCGCTTGTTTACGTGGGACAAACTCCGGGTGGAGTGACGGTCTTCACGTTGACACTTCATCAAGATGGTAAATACGACTTTGAGTTATCTGGTCAGTTAGATCACGCGGTTAACTCTGATGAGATTTTGTTGAATCTACCTGTGAAGATCACGGATGGCGACAACGATACCATCACTGCGACCTTGCCAGTTACGATCGTAGATGACAAACCAACCATTGATGCTATTAGCTCTGGTAGTACCTTGTCTGTGGATGAGGATGATATTCCAAGCCAAGGTTCGGACGACACGCCAGAATCCAATATCATTGGTGGCAACTTTGAAGTTACTGATGGTGCCGACTCTATCGTTAGCTTCCAGTTGGATAGTTTAACATCGCCTGTTTCTGGCCTTACCTCAGGTGGTCAACCGCTTGAGTTGGTTGAGTTTTCAAATTCAAACGGTGTGATTGAGTACCGAGCTTATGTACAAGGTACGACGGACACCGTCTTTAAACTGACGCTAAATGGTTCAGCAGACAGTTATGAATTTGAACTGTTGGGTGCACTTGATCATCCTGCGGGTAACGATGAAAACTCGTTGGTCATTAACTTCCCAGTCAACGCGACTGATTTTGATGGCGATGTGTCCAATAACATCACCTTGCCGATCACCGTGGTGGACGATGTCCCAGCTATTGTGAAAGTGACAGACTCTAGCCAACAAACCGTTGATGAAGATGATCTTTCCGGTGGCTCTGACACGACAAGTAGTGATTCAACGGTATTGAACGGCGGATTTGAGGTCGTTGCTGGTGCAGACAAGATTGTCAGCTACCAAGTTTCAGACCTCGATGCAGTCGTGTCTGGTTTAACGTCGAACGGCAGCAGCATCGAGTTGAATCTAGTAAGCACGAATGGTGGAGTAACCAGTTACGAAGCGGTTATTACTGGCACATCAACTAAGATCTTCACGCTGTCTCTTGATGCGAATAATGACAGCTACCAATTTGAGCTGTTGGGACCAATCGACCATGACGCTGTTCAAGGTGAAAACAACCTTGTCATTGATATTCCAATTACAGTAACAGACTTTGATGGTGACACGTCATCATCACTGAATCTTCCAATTACCGTAGTTGATGACATTCCCGAAATTAAATCAGCAGATGCTTTGGCTGTTGATGAGGATGACCTTGCCAACGGCTCTCAGGCAACCAACAAAGACAGCCTAGAAGCAACGGGCAATTTCGATACGGTGGAAGGGGCAGATACCGTTGTCTCTTATCAGCTGGATCTTACTTCTAACCCGATACCAGGAGTAACTTCAGGTGGTTTTGCGGTGACGTTAGTTCAAACCGCGGTAAGCAACAACAACTTTACTTATCAAGGTCAAACACCTGATGGTAACTCAGTGTTCACACTAGTTTTGAACGCTGACGGCTCTTACAAGTTTACGCTTGAGGGTGCGCTAGATCACTCAACTCAAGGCGAAGATACACTCATACTTGATCTCCCAGTCTTTGCGACCGATGTCGATGGTGATACGGCAGGTATTAACTTACCAGTGACGATTACCGATGATGTTCCAACCTTGCACGATGCATCTATTTCGCGTGTTGAGGGGCAAGGCAGCCGCACGGTTCGTTTATTCCGAGACCCTGTAGAGGGGGATGATGACCTTGGTGCTGACGGCGCACAAGTGACTTCATTCTCGGCTGATGATTCAGGCATTTACTTTAAGCAAAATGGTGTTGATTCTGATTCTGTCGATTTGAACGGCAGCGACCAAGTCGTATTTGTTCACAAGGTTCTTGACGGAGTGGATACTGAAATCGGTCGTTTGGTTGTTCGAACCGATGGCAGTGTGTCATTCCGTCCGAATGACGACCTTGACCATACCGAAACCGACTCGATTGATTTCACCATCAACGTTGTTGCAACCGATGGTGATGGCGATATCGCAGATGCCGATGTGGATATCTCGATAAGAGACCGCAATGCGCAAATTGACACGTCTACCGTTACTGCGTTCGAAGACCAAGGGCGTGATGGTGTCGTTGTGGGCGTTGACTCTGCAAATACTCAGGACAACTTGTCGACGCTGGATGTTAGCCCTGCGAAAGTCGACTTGGTTATCAATTTACACGATATCGACCGTAACGAGAGCTTAGGTGACATCACTATTCGAGATGCTGATACTCACAACGGTACGTTCTACTACAGAGACGGCAGTGGCAACTACATTGAATTAACATCTGTGGGCAATACGGTTGTTCTCGACGCATCAAATGTTGAGCAGTCATTCAATGGTGAGCTTGTCTCGTTAGATAACTTGTACTTCGTACCAGATCGTCATACATCAACCGATGCTTCTGGTATCGATCCTCGTATCCGCGTGGAAATTCTTAACAATGGTACGCCAGATCATACGATTAATGGTCGTTTAGACATTGAAGTTGCTGCCGTCGCAGATATTGCAACGTGGACGGCAAGCAGCGAATTTAACTACTCGGTTGATGAAGATGGAAACAATGTCGCACTTAACATCACGGCTGAAACCCAAGACACTAGTAACCCAGAAGGCATTGTGTACGAGCTTGTCTTTACACAAGGAGAAGGTAACGCAGAGTTAGTCTATTCAGATGGTAGTGCGATACCAAAATCCGGTGGTGTTTATCTGGTGGATGCAAGCCGAATTGATGAAGTTCAAGTTGATCCGATAGATAACTTCTCGGGCGAAATCAGAATTGATGTCACCGCTATTACGACGGAAAACAACAATCCACTGCTTGGGAAAGATACCGCTCGCTCAGAAACCGAAACCATCATTATTGATGTAAACCCAGTTGCGGATAAAGGTAGTTTTACTGTAAACCGAATTAATGTGTTTGAGGATAATGCTCGAACTCAAAATACGGTAGACCCTGTCACTGATCACGATCCACTCCAATTAAGTGAAGTGATCACCATGAAACCATCAGCGGACTTAGATGGTTCTGAAGCGTTATTTGTGCGCATTTCTAACTTCTCAATTGATGGGGTTACTTTGGTGTGGCTGGACTCAGCAAACCCAAGTCAGATAGTAGAAGTGACCGATTCAGGCGGCAATGTACTTTATTACGAAGTGCCAGAGTCTGAATTAGCGAACGTCGAAGTTCTTCCTCCGTTGCACAGCAATGATGACTTTACTTTCAATGTCGAAGGCATTGTGAAAGACACAGCATCATTGTCTACCGGTACGACAGAAGATGTGTTGTCACTGGGCAGTAAGACTGTCATCGTTGGTGTAAAAGGTGTTGCTGACATACCAGACACGGTATTAATTGACGCGGGGAACGTTTGGAACCGATTCGTAGACGGAGATGTGGCCGGGATAGAGACGACTATTGAAGAGAATGGTGTTGTAAACCTCAACTTCTCGGTTGTATCAGGTGAAGTTGCCGATAGACCTCTGGATGATTCAGAAGCCATTACTGTTATCCTGTCCAACATCCCCGATGGTGTTCGTGTCGTAGATTCAGACGGTTCAAGCGTTGACCTCACCTTTGTTGGCTATGATGGTAACGGTCAACCGATTTACGAAGCAAACATCACTGGGCTGAATTTTAATTCCGGTATTCAAATTATTCCAGAAGCCTCTTCAACCGAAAACATTGCGATTACAGGGACGATCATTGTTACCGAAAATGATGGTCATAGTCGTGTGATTGAAAGAGAGGTAAGGATCAAGGTCGAACCCGTTATTGACGCTCAAGATAACTACGTTGTTCGATCTGAGGGAGATGAAGATACGCGCTTTGACATCGATTGGAAACCGACGCTCGTACAAAGCCCTGATACCGATGAATTCTTTAGTGATGTAACCATCTCTGGATTTCCTCCAGGCAGCACGGTCTATGTAGATGGTGTGGCACAAACGCTTGTTTCTGGAACACTAACGCTTTCACCGCAAGCCGGTGAATCAGAGCAAGATTTTTCCGCTAAAATCTCTCAAAGTGGCTATGTTCAAGTCCAGTTGGAGCAGGATTCAAGTACTGACTTTGACTTGACCACGACCGTCACTGTGAAAGAGATTGACCATGAATATGTTGACGCTTCGAATCCCGGTGAAGGTATCGCTGAGAAAACCATCAATGGTACGGTGAATGTCCAAGTTAATCCAATCGTTGAGCCAGAGGATAAAACGGGGGCAATAGATGACCAAACCCGTCTGCTTGTCACTGAAAGTGGTGGTGGTGCTACCGATATCGTGAAGTCAGACGATCAAGGTAACATTGACTTTACGATCAACACTTCTATGGGGGGCGAATCTGGTGCTCATATCATTAAATATCAAGAGTTTGATGTGTCTTCAGATGAAGTGGTGACTCAACTTGTTGTTCAATTTCACAATGTGGACCCTGAGATCCTCAACCAATTGGTTATCGTCGGTGCACTAAATGAAGGTGGAGGTCGTTGGACAGTAACCAATGAAGACAACTTCTCAATTAAAGCGCCGTCTGGACTTGATTTAACACCAAACGATGACAGTGACGATGGCGATAACGGTGGTCTCTCTCAAATTGGCTTAACCATTTACGCAGAAGTAAATGATTTGGGCGAAGATTTGGGCAACGAAAAAGATGCGACGGTCGTGCGTCAAACGGATGTGACACTAGAGTTTCCAACCGTCCTCACACCGAAAATGAGTGTAGCGGCAGAGATTCAGGTGGCTGATGATGTCCAAATTCAAGCGTTGGAAGACAATTCTATTAACCTTGGTGCTCAGTTGACGTCGAAAGTCGATGCGATTAATGCAGATGGTGTGGAAGATGTCTTAACTATTATCGTCGACCCGACAGCTCCTGGCATTCCTCCTGGTTTGGTGATCACGGGGACGGATGTTGATTTTGTCAATGGTAAATACGTGTTCCAAGCCCATATCGATGCGAGTGGAAATATTACTGGCCTTGATGGCTTGACGATGCACTTGGCAGAAGATTACGCAGGTGATTTCGAATTACCAATTCGGTTTGTCACTAAAGACACTGAGTCCGGTGATGAAAAAGAAAATAATGTCCAGTTTCCAGTTCAGGTTTTACCGGTTGCAGACGTTCCGAGTTCAGCCGGGGATCAGCCGTTGGATAGCGATGTCACACCAAATGTAAGAGTAGATATCGTCGGTACTTTCGGCTTGGATGCAAACAAACAACCTGTAACTGATCTAAATAACGACGTTCCCACGGCGGATGGTGTTGGTTACGAAGATGGCTTAATCCAACTTAACTTGAGTGTTGATTTTGCCGATCAATTTAACAACACTCAAGGTGGTCGAGAAACACTAACGAACATCAAGTTAGAGCTTGATGACACAACATTAGGTGAGTTTGTTGATGCCAATGGTAACAGCTTAGGAACCAGTATTGAGTTTAATGAAGCTGAGATTTTAGCTGGTGCGCTTGACAATGTTCTGTTTAAGCCAAAAGAAAATTACCCCGTAGGTGGTGGCCAAAATACCGTCAAGATTAATATCGAGGGAGAAATTACTGATGAAGCTGTGTTTGATCAGTCTATCTTGAATAACTCTGGCGATAATATAGATGTGAGAACCTTCACTGACGATGTCACATTTGAAGTTACGCCAGTCGTTGATGACATTACCATTACAGGTGCCGATCCGACGCAGCCAATCACGGTGATTGGTGACGAAGATACTTTAATTTCGCTGAATCAATCGGGCTCTGGTGTTTCGATCAGCCTGAACGATAATGACGGTTCTGAGAGTTTCGTTTCACTCAAGTTAACGGGGCTTCCTGATGACTTTATCGTTAAATCCAATTCCTCTGATTATGTTGTTAAGAACAACGGTGGGGGCGAATGGAGTATTCAACTAAAAGATCTCACTCAGACGTCCATTGACCTGAGTGACATCCAAATTAAACCGCCAAAACACTTTAGTGGCGAGGCTGAGATAGGTATTACGGTCTTCATTCAAGAGGAGTTGCTACAAGTTCCAACGGAACGAAACAACAACTTTACGCTTATTGTCAATCCTATTGGTGATGATGTTGATGTGAATCCCGATACTTCGGCTGCAGGTAATGAGGGCGAAGACATTGTTATTAATGTAAATGCGTTAGTGGTTGATAACAAAGAGTCCATCGGAGATGGTGCAAACTACCAGGAAAATGATCCAGAGACGCTGAGAGTTGAGGTCTCCAATGTCCCTGATGGGGCGAGTGTTTCATTACCTGATGGGACAGTGTTTACTGACCAAGGCGGCGGCATTTTTGTCTTAGAAATCAATGCTCAAGACTTGGATCAAGTGGTGTTTAATTCTGGGGATCGCAACGATAACTCATGGGATGGTTCGCTGCATTTCAAAGTGCAAGCCGTTGATACTGGGCTCGATGGCAGTCAAAGCTTGGGCTCCGCAGAGGAGTTTGATGTCACTGTTGATGTTGAAGCAGTGAACGATCGTCCAGAGTTCGTCAATACCGTGGATGTGGAAACACCAGAAGATACGCCAATGCTGCTTGATGGTTTCAGCATTACCGATATTGATGCCGTACTCGATGATCCGAATGCTGAATATGTACTCAATGTGAACGTCGACAGCGGTATCTTGGAGCTTAATCCAACGCTCATCGCTACTTACAACCTAACCGTGAGCGGTGATGGTACGGACTCCGTTGAACTGAAAGGTACAGTGGCCGATCTAAACAATGCCATTGCAGACGGTCTGATTGAGTTTAATCCAGACCTGAACTTCTTTGGTGACGTTCAGGTGGACGTGACAGTCGATGACCAAGGTAATGAAGGTATCGTAATTGGTGGGGTAGATGACACCCTAAATACCAACAGCAGCAGCTTCAATATTGAAGTGACAGCGGTGAATGATACCCCAGAAACTACGCCAGTGACGCTACCGGATATTGAAGAAGATAGTGGTGTGTTCTCCATCTCTGAAGCGGATCTTATTGCGAATGCGACAGACGTAGAGAACGATAACCTCACGGTCAGCAATGTTCAGTTAACGGATCCGAATTCGGGTAGCATTACTTTCAACAGTGGTACGGGAGAGTGGGAATTTACCCCAGCACCAGATTACAACGGTCCAGTTGAAATCACGTACACCATTACAGATGATGGCACGACAAGTGGTGCATCCGATCCTAAATCGGTTAACGGCAGCGCATCGTTCAACGTAACGGAAGTCAATGATGCTCCAACGACGTCTGAAGTGGTACTTTCTGATATCGCAGAAGACAGTACGGCGGTTGAAATTACCCAAGCTGATTTGTTAGCGAATGCTTCTGACATTGAAAACGACACCTTGATGGTGAGTAATGTCCAGTTGGTTGACCCAAGCAGCGGCACATTGGATTTCGAAAACGTAACAGGTACATGGTCATTTACTCCTGCGCCTGGCTACAACGGCAAGGTCGATCTGACCTACGACATTACCGACAACGGTACAACGAACGGTGTTTCTGATCCTCAAACGGTGCCAGGAACGGCGACCTTCGAAGTCACTGAGGTGAACGATGCACCGGTAACATCAGAGGTAACGTTGAGTAGTACGGAAGAAGATGGTGGTTCGGTAACTATTACGGCTACTGAGTTGCTGAGCAACGCAAGTGATCCTGAGTCAGACAACTTGACCGTCGATAATGTTGCGTTAGTGGACCCAACTTCCGGCACGTTGACTCAAGTGAGTGCGACAGAGTGGACGTTTGAACCCGCAGCAGATTTCTTTGGTGACGTTAATTTCACTTATGAAATCACAGATGACGGAACCACTAACGGCGCTCCAGACCCAATTACAATCGCGGGCACAGCAGTGTTGAATGTTGAAGCTACCAATGACGCACCTGAAATCACTGCAGCGTCGGTAACGGATACGATCAATGAAGCTGATGGCCAGAAAGTAACGGGTATTAGTGTGAGTGACGTCGACTTTGCGGGCGCACAAGCAAATGAAATCATGACGGTGACTCTTACAGTTACCGAGGGCGACCTTCGTGTCGAGCCGCCAGCAGGTAGTGGTGTGACTGTTGGGGCGGGGATGGCTGGTGAAATAACCCTAATGGGCACACCAGATAATATTAACTCCGTTCTTGGAGCAACAGACGCTTCTGAGGGTGTATTTGTGGATGCAGGAGATGTCAACGCAGCTTCAATCACTTTATCGGTGAAAGTCGAAGACAACGGTGTGTACTTCGAAAATGCATCGGGTTCCGCATTGGAGGCGAATCAAGACTTCACTATCAATGTGACACCTGTAGCTGATGCACCTACATTGAATATCAATCCTCAGTTTAATTACATTCGTCAAATTACGGCTAGCCAAACCGCGAGCAGTCAAGGTTTAGCGATTGTCGGAATCATGGCGGCGCTTACTGATATTGACGAGGTGCTGTCTTTGGAGCTAACGGGCGTACCAGCTAGTGCTGAGGTAACAAGTGGCGTTTCTCCATCAGGCATTAGCTTCGATGGTACCACTTGGACAGTACCAAGCGATGAAATTGATACGCTAGAAATTGTCGCAACAGATACTAACAGTGGTATTGATGTCGGTTCTTACGATATTTCGCTTACGGCGATATCAACGGAATCTAATGGCGATGAAGCGCAGTCTTCACCTGTCCAAATTAGTTTGGATGTGAGTAGTGATAGCGACGATATTGACCAGTCAACCGCAGTGGACGACAGCTATTTAGTCGGCGGAGACACAGGTACCAACTTGATTGGTGGAGACGGTGACGACGTTATTCTGGGTGGTGATGGTGATGACGTGCTTATCGGTGGCTTAGGCTCAGATATCTTAACGGGTGGAGACGGCAGCGATATCTTCAAGTGGACGGTAGATTCCGTTGATGAAGGGGCAGTGGATACCATTACTGACTTCACTGTTAACGAAGACAGTATCGATTTACGTGAAGTTATCTCTGATCTCAATAACTCAATGATCGACATGGATGATCTGCTTGGTCACATTTCGGCAGACTACGATGCATCGACGGAAAGTGTTTCTCTGAACATTACGACGGATGCAAATGTTCAACAGACTATTGTCGTGGAAAACTTAGGTACTTCAATCGACTTCAACGGTCTCAGCTCCAACGAAATTGTAGAGTCATTGCTCAACAACGGTGTTATTGATAACGGATAAACCTGTATACAACACAAAAATGGGCGGCTCTGATAAGCCGCCCATTTTTTTCGGGAAAGCTTGATTTTAAACAGGAGATATTTGAATCGAAATAGAAATAAAGAGCGAAGCAAAGGGGTTATCTTGTTACGACGTTATAGTGATAGTTGGAAATTAAAATAGCGATAATTTGACGTTAAATCGCCTAAACGTGGATGTCTAGCAAGCTGCCAATGATTTCATTGTTTTTCTCTATGACAGACGCGCCAACTCGGTTATAACCAGCGGCTTGAGCTAGGTTGATGAGAAATTCAACTTTTTGAGAGGGAAGGCTAGGTGTTGAGGCTGTTATTGCGACATCCGCAACCGCAGCTAAATCGATGTTGTGATCAGAAAGCTCTTCTTTTACCTTACTTACATTATTGCTAATGCCATGTGCAGCTTTCTCGGCCATTTGTTGTGACATCTGAACGATGTGGTGTCCAGATTGAATTCCCGATACAGGCATATCACTACTCCCAACATTATGATAGTGAGAGCATAGGTGGCGTTTATAAAACGTTCAAGTGTTTTATATCAATGACTTGATTAGGCAAACAGTTTGGCAAGCATTTCTCTTTCTTCACCAGATAGAACCGGTTTTTGCGCTTTATTTAGTTTCACGCTGATCTCACCTTGTAATGACTTTAACTGACTTGCCGTTAAATCACTGAGCTTTTGCTTAAGTTCATTAAATTGTTGTGCGTTCATCTCAATACCTTCGTCATGATTCGGTTTATCCGTCGTTGCCCGAAATTCTTCATCCTTTGGATACAACATATTTATTCAACCAAAATAGATTAGAATTTGATCGATTGCTTTTTGTCCGAATATTGTCAAGGTGTGTTAAGTGATACGTCAGATTTTTCCTAAGAAGGTACATAATTACCCACTTTGGGGTAGATGGAAACGTAAAAAGAAAAAGGGAAGCGATATAGCGCTTCCCTCTTACATATGGTTTGAATGTTACTAACTTACCCTGACGGCAAACTTACTAGCAAGTGAATGAAGCTCTGGGAGCATGCGATAGATAAGATGAAGTTGCTGCAATACCATGCGGGCAGAGCTGTCGTCTTCATCGCGCCATTCGTTTAAGCGTTGCTCGAGTCCAGCATCATCAATATTAGATAGGTCACACTCCTCACAATGCTGGTGAAGCTGTTTATGAAGTACATCCAGATGCTGATGAATACAACGGTGAGCATCTAAAACGAGTTTATGAATTGACTCATCTTCGATGCGAGTTCTGTGCGCGCCTAATGCAGAAATATAGTTCAACATTGCGTGATTTAACGTTAGGAAGCGAAAACTTTCATCAACAGCTGCGCGATATTTGCCAGGCTCCGCCAGCATCGTACTAATCGCAGAAGATAGTGAGGCATCATTATTGTGGGCCTGGCGGCGAGCGATACGGTAACTCAAATTGTCTTTCTTGCCGATTCTATACTGACCAATGATCTGATCGAGATACTGCTTGTTCGCCTCTATCGCATCCGACATAACTTTGTGAAGCCTTCTCGACTGCCAGTCGGGCAAAATAACTAATACTGCTCCTACTGCAAGCACACACCCGATGAGGGTATCTGCTAGTCGAGGAAGGACAACTGCGTAACCTTCACCTAGTTGATTAAATAAGAAGAGGACGAGCAGTGTAATAAAACCAGTCGCGTACCCATAGTTGTTCATCCGGAAGGCGAAAAACATCACACCAGAGATAACGATAAATACTAACTGGCTTTCTTGAGAAGGGAAAAAAGTCAGCAATGGTACACCAATCAACAAACCAGCTAATGTACCTATTACTCTTGCCGTCAATTTTTGGCGAGTGGCACTGTAGTTCGGTTGGCATACGAATAAAGTGGTTAAGAGTATCCAGTAACCTCGGTCGATGTTGAATATTTGAATGATTCCATAGCCAATCGTTAAGGCAATTGACATACGTAATGCATGCCGAAACAGCATCGAATCTTTGTGTAAATTTGCTGATATACGCTGCCACATCGCCTTTAGCGTGTGTGGGTTGGTATCGGCGAGGGTATCTTCTTCGAGGCCTTCAACATCTGGGTTGTTAATGTTATTAAGTTGTTTTTCTACCGTCGCTAAGTTGTTGAATAAATATGTTAACTGCATCAGCAGACGTTTCCAGTGCCCTTGCTTTTGTTCTTCTAGATAAGCAAGAGAGTTCTGTACTTCAGCTAATGCCAGAATCGATTGATCGGTATGGGAGTATTCATTTCCTAGCTGAATGGCTAGTGCAATATCACGACACGCTTGGGCTTGAGACTCCAAAAGATATTTAAAACGAAACAGCACATCAGAACGTTCAAATTCGGTCGCTAAATCCTGATAGCGATAATGGCTAGAACTGACTCGTTCGTGAATGTCTTGAGCGATGAAATAAATATTTAAAAATCGGTCACTAGGCCCATCAATGTGACCCCGTTTCGATCGGTTAAGTAATGTGGTTTTACAAGCGTTTAGTGCCGTAACCGTGGCAGCATTGCATTTTGCAGCTTCAATCCGTAGCGGTTGTGGCGTCAAGTTGGTCACAGGATGAAAAAGCTTGGCTTTCGCATCAAGATAATTCGCCATTTGGAAGAACACATTGGCTAGGCTTTGTTGCACCGGTTGAAGGGGCCAAAATATCTGCCAAATCATGGACATGAAGTAATACCAGGCGGCACCGGTTAACAGCAGTAGTGGCTGAAACCAAATGTTGGTGCTTTCATGTGCGCCAAGCATAGTATAAATAGCGATTAGCAACGAACCAAAAGCAATACTCGCGTACTTAGGACCTATCGCCCCAAGAATGATGAAGCCGAAGGTTGAGACAAATAATCCCAACGCAAAAGCCCAAGGGGTATCGAACAAGATTTCAATTGAAAAAGCAGCAAGCGCAAAACAGAGAAAGGTGAGAATCAGAGCCTTGATGCGTCCAGTGAAACTGTCATCACTTTCAGCCAAAGCAGCAGCAATAACGCCTAATATTAATGGCGTTATCAGCGTGTTTTGCTCGAAGTACCAAGTTGGGATAACCACACCCAGTAAGGTAATAAGGATAAGAACGCTGTAATTTATCGTCTTGTTTGCCCAATATAGCCGAAATTTAGAAGTTGCTTGCACAATGCGCCTTATGTTTCCGATGAAGAACAGGGGGAATACTACCAGACCCACTATAGCGCGTTTATGATTTACTTTAAGAAAAATTCGTGGTTGCTGATAAAATCAGCAGGGATGTCATTGACTTATATTAAAACTGCCAGGTCATGTATTGAGGATTGTAAAGCCAGCTTCAAATAACCTCAGCTTTAGGTTATTAAATCGACAGTAATGTGAATTTTATTAAAGAATAGAAGAAGAAGCTTACTTAGGTGCTCGCCGTTGCTACAATTTAGCGCCTTAAAATGATATAAATCGACAACTTCTAAACTAAAAGGCGCACGTTTCATGCAGCTTACTGCCACTAACAAAGCACAGTTTTTTATTCAAAATGAGTACCATCACGTCGAAATAAAAGAGAACAGTGTTTTATTAAGCTCAATAGGCAGTGAAGAACATATTCCTTTTACGATCTGGAATGGCAAAGTTAGCGTAAAGCGTGGGTTGTTATGGAGCTCTTTGCAGTTTTTTGCTCATGAGCACGAAGGCAAACAACAAAGTTGGCTAGTACAAGGACTACCGTGGCCACAATGCCGTAAGTTTGCTCTTGAAGCTGTTCGTCAGTATCAAGAATGGCACAACACTCAGTGCCGAAAACTGGCTGAGTATCTACCTAAGTGGGAAGAAGAGCTTTACAAACTAAAGCACTTGCCTGCTTACTTATCGCATTCTCAAGTGGTCTCCTGGGTTGAAAGTCTTAACCAAGAGTTAAGCGAGATGAAAACCACCCTAGAAGAAGCCAAAATGCGAATGCCGAATCGTATGTCGCAAATAGAGCCTTGGCTCATTGATACCTCTGAGGCGCTTGGTGAGCGTAATCGCGATTGGCTAGAAGCAGAACGTCCAAATTGGGAAGTGCTGTTTAATCAAATTGAATCCTCTCCTTTGAATTTATCCCAGCAATATGCGGTATTACTCAACGACGACCACAACTTAGTTCTTGCTGGTGCCGGCTCGGGCAAAACCAGCGTTTTAACCGCACGAGTTGCCTATTTGTTGCAAAGCCATCAGGCTCAAGCAGAAGAGCTTCTCATGTTAGCGTTCGGTCGTGATGCGGCGACTGAAATGAAAGAACGCTTAGTAGATAAAGTGGGCATGGCGGCAGACGGTGTGCGCGTCAACACATTCCATCAGTTGGGCTTGTATATTCTTAAACAAGTCGAACAGCAACCTGTCGAAATTAGCCCTTTAGCGTTGGACGAAAATCAACGAACGGCATGGTGTGTAGACTGGTTGAAAAAACATTGGATGACACCCACCAACTTTAAACGTTGGCAAAAACATTTAGACAAATGGCCGATTGCGTACCTAAAAGGGGATGATGAGTTAGGAAGCCATTCAGAAAATCCAAAACTGATCGCTTGGCTAGATTCGCAGCTGTCTCATTTAGCGGCGGTAGGGTTGACCAAAAAGCAAGTACAAGAAAAGCTCGTAAACCACCAAGACTATACGCGTTTAAATAGTGAACTCGCCTTATGCTGGCCATGTTTTACAGCGTGGCAGAAAATGCTTAAAGAAAGCAACCAAGTGGATTTCCCAACCATGATCAGTCGTGCGACAGATTATGTGAATAAAGGAAAGTTTGTCTCGCCATGGCGCTTTATTATGGTCGATGAGTATCAAGATATCTCTCCAGACCGTCTGGCATTGATTGAAGCACTGTGTGAATCCACTCAGAAACAAGCAGGTGCGACGTTATTTGCTGTTGGCGACGATTGGCAAGCTATCTATCAGTTTGCAGGAGCGGATGTCGATCTTATCACTGGTTTTAAAGAACGCTTTGCTCACTCAACCGTTCATCACTTAGATACAACTTATCGTTTCAACAATCAGATTGGTGATGTAGCGAATACATTCGTGCAGCAAAACCCATCGCAGTTGCCGAAAACACTAAACAGCCACATACAACGCAAGCAGAAGAGCGTACATACCGCGCCGAGCAATCAAGTGGAAAAGATCTTGGATCACTTGAATCAACAAGCCAAGCAAACCAAGTCAGTTTTATTGCTAGGACGTAACCATTATCATAAGCCCGATTTGTTCGACGATTGGTTGCGACGTTTCCCTAATCTCGATATTCGCTTTATGACTTGCCATGCGAGTAAAGGACGCGAAGCTGACTTTGTGATTATTCTTTCTGTGGATGAGGGGCAATTCCCCGCTAAGAAGAAGCAAATTCACATTGATGGTGCGTTGACGGAGTCCAAAGACAAATTCCCTTACGCAGAAGAGCGCAGGCTATTTTACGTGGCTATTACACGTGCGAAAGAGAAGGTTTGGATCACGCATACTGGCGCGGGATCTGCATTCGTTCAAGAGCTCGTTAATGGTGACTATCCCATAGTGACTTCCCGTTAAATGCAACGTTTAGAATGTTAAAAACAGCAAGGGCGATACTTGGTATCGCCCTTGCTTTATTTGGTTGGCATCAAAGCTTACATGCGCTCAGCAAGATAGGCTTCGTAATCCGGTACTTCGATGTCTACTTCTTGCTCAAGAAGAGGGGAGTTAAACAGGAACTTAGCGGTGGCTCGGTTCGTTGCTACAGGAATATTCCAAACACTAGCAATACGAAGAAGCGCTTTAACATCTGGGTCGTGAGGTACGGCATTCAGTGGATCCCAAAAGAAAACGAGAACGTCGATTTTGCCTTCTGAAATGAGAGCGCCTAGTTGTTGATCACCGCCCATCGGACCACTGATCATGCTCTTGATCGCAAGTCCAGTTTCTTTACTCAGCATGTGTCCTGTCGTGCCAGTTGCGTAAAGGAAGTGACTCTGTAGCTTTTCTTTGTTTTCTTTTACCCAGCGAAGTAGCTCAGGTTTGCAGTTGTCGTGAGCAACCAAAGCCACATGTTTATGGGTTGGCATGGTACGAATGGTTTTTTGCATCAAGATGTTTCCGTTTGTATGATTTTAAAATTGTTGTGACTCAATAGAACACGTTTTTGGTCTTTCAATCAACAGCCTTAACACGGAATGTCGGCCTATATTCTGACGGAGATAACGATTCTTCGATCGTGTCGTCATGAAGCGTCTTCGGAGTCAGTGGTTTGATGGTTGGTGAGGCATGTTTGTCATAAGCTTCACCTCTTAAGTAATGCGTTGCTTGCATCACGGAAAGCCGACCTTGCTGCACCATTTTATCTGTTGGTGCGAAGAGTACTTTGTTACGTAACAGGCCTCGATATACACCATGACTTAAGTACACAGAAACTAAACCGATCTCCTCAGCTTTGCCGGCACTGCGCAGCTCACTGATGGCCGCTTCAATCGCCACTGCACTGCCAACAATGTAATCTATATTTCCCATATCGATCACACGTTGAACTAGGTTACGTTGTAACTCCTTGTCGTTGTCTGCCCAAAATGAGTCAACAATGTTGATATCACTTCCTTGTATCGCTTCATAAAATCCGGCAGTAACGGGTTTCGTACCACCACGAGTTCGCGGCCCCAAAAGTAAGGCAATGTTGGTTTTTCCTGACGCCTTTGGATGGCGAGCGGCCAAATATTGACCCGCTTCGTATCCCATCCAATGCCAGTCAACACCGACAGTCCCTTTTAGCAACTCACTTTGTTCTTCATCCAAGTCGAGTTGGTTCACAGTAGCAAAAACGGGAGTATTCCCCACCCAATTTTTAAGTGAATGCTCGTAAGCCTGTGGGTCCACGGTCCCAAGGATAACCGCATCTGCTCCCCATTGGTTACACAGTGCGAGTTGTTGTTCTTGACGGGTTTTGTTTGGGTAGCCGCCCGCTTCAAGGACTCGTAGCTCGACACCTTCTCTTTTCGCTTCGGACACCATTCCATAGTTTACTGACAACCAGTATGAATCCTTTAGGTGAGGGTATATTGCACATATTTTCTCTGCGGCAACCGCTGGCAAAGAAGCAACTAGGGTTAAAGTGGCTGCAGAATGTTTGAAAAATGTGCGAAATGAGTGTTGATTTTTAACCATGAAATGAAGTTCGTTGGCATAGATTAAGTAAACACTGCAAAATATAACGTAATATGTCGCTGAACACGAACATTAAGGTCATGAAAATATGCTGCTAGCAACTGCAAGCATCGGTCGTAAACTTTTGTTGTCTTTCATTGCGATGGCAATACTGGTCATGTTATCGGCACTTATTGGTGTGTCTGGATTTTCTTTGGTTGCCAAAACCGAAAGAAATGTCGTGGATTCTGCGATTCCCGCCATGATTGAGGCGAGACAAGTCTCTGAGTTGAGTACTCGTATTATTTCGTCTGTACAAATGTTGTCGAACGCAAGAAACGAGCAGGAAAGAAAGGAGTCAGGGCGAGTGCTGTTCGAACAGCTCGAGTCTTTACTCACTCACATCAAGGAGCTCGGGAGTGAGTCGTTCGATTCTCAATTGTTAGAAGCTTTAGAGAATAACGTCCAGAACGTTATCGACAATTTGGCAGAACTCGGTGTTTCGGTTGAAAAAAAGCTGTGGCTTGCAAAAGAGATAGATACTCGTGTTGAAGAAATGCGTCTGCTCAGTGAAGAGCTAGAACAACTAACTCGTACGCAAGTTCAGAATACAAGCACCATTGCTGTTGCTAACGTCACGCATATTTATGACTTATTAGAATCGAATAAAAAATCGCAAGTTTATCAGGCGCTAGATGCACTGGTGGAGGTCGATCTTGATCTGACGGAACGATTGCATGAACTGCACTTGTTGGCCTTTAAAATGTTGAATCAAATTGAAGAGGCTAGGACATTAACGAATATTGAGCGAATTCAACAGGTTCAAAGTGATTTCGATAGCAACCTCAAAATCATGCAACGCCGTGTACTCGCTGTGGAAGATCCTACGCGCTCTAAGCAAATGAGCCAACTGCTCATAGAGCTTGGTAAGCGTCAGGTCGTATTTTCTATACTGATGCAGCAATACGAGAATAACGAGCAGTCACAACAACTGATGCAAAAGACATTAGAGTTGTTCTCAGAGCTTAATGGCACGGTCAACAAATTGGTTGATGATTCAAACAAAACCACTACCGTCGCTGTAGACCAATTGACCAGCACACTGAAATTCGCTCAGTGGTCTCTAACCGTTATTTCAATTGTTGGTTTGATTGTATTGGTGCTGATTTTATGGCGTGTGGTGTACCTTTCTGTTGTGAAGCGGTTAGCGGAATATTCCGCTGCGTTGCTGTCTGTGGCGCAGGGTAACTTAGCGGTTGAGTTGGAAGTGAAAGGCAAAGATGAGTTGGCGCATATGGGGCAGGCCATCATCACGGCTCGTAATACCGCGCAAGCACTAAAAGTGGTAGCAGAGGGTGAAGCTCAAGCCAAGCGAGAGCTTGAGGAGCATAAAGAGCATTTAGAAGAGCTTGTTGAGCAACGCACTTCGCAGTTAAAACAAGCCAACCGCCGTTTGAATGAAGAGGTTTTGAATCACGCTAAAGCTCGCAAGCAAGCAGAGCAAGCGAGCCGAGCAAAATCGGCATTCTTGGCGACGATGAGCCATGAGATAAGAACGCCAATGAACGGAGTGTTGGGGACAGCACGCTTGCTGATTGACTCAGGCCTCAACCCAATTCAAAAGCGTTATGCGGAAATCATTAATCGTAGTGGTAAAACGTTGCTCGCGATCCTTAATGATGTGCTGGATTACTCCAAGATTGAAGCGGGGCATTTAGAAATTCGTCACATGGGCTTCGATTTACACCAAATGGTGGAGGACACTTTCCAGTTAATGAACAGTCGAGCACAAGAGAAGAAGCTGCTGTTCTCCTACCATATTGAAAGTTATGTTAGTCGCTACTGGAAAGGGGATGTCACCAGAATCAGTCAGGTGCTGAACAATCTTGTTGGTAACGCGATTAAGTTCACTGACGAAGGAGAAATTGATATCTACGTTAGCCTGAACCCTGAGGACGAGTCGCAAGTCCTGTTTGAAGTATCAGACACTGGAATAGGAATTGCCAAAAAATACCAGAGAACGTTGTTTGATGCCTTCACGCAAGCTGAAGGTGGGATGAGCCAAACTGGAGGTACGGGGCTTGGACTTGCCATCAGTAAGCGAATCATTGAAGCGATGGGCGGTGTTTTAGAAGTCGATTCCGAAGAGGGAAATGGTAGCCGATTCTGGTTCTCTATTCCGTTAGAGGAAAGCGAACCTGTTGAAACAGGAACCGTGGCAACCGCACGTTGCAAAGTGAAAGCAAAGGTCTTGCTGGTAGAAGATAATGAAGTCAACCGAGTGGTCGCGGAAGGTTTTCTAGAAAGCATGGGGCATCAAGTCGTGATGGCAGAAAACGGCTCACAAGCAGAGCAACTGATCAGCACACAAGATTTTGATATCGCTTTGGTCGACATCAATCTCCCTGATTGTGATGGAACTGAGTTGATCCAACGCTTAAAGCGGATTGAGTGTGATAAGCCGGCCAATAAAGCGCTTGCCGTCACGCCAATGATTGCAGTGTCTGCGCACGTTTTTGCGGAAGAAGTTGAGCGCTATCTAGCCGCTGGTTTTGACGGATACTTGCCTAAGCCATTGGCAAAAGAGGCACTCGCGGCATTGATTCAGGATGCGCTAGACGGAAAGCCGTTGTTGTTGCCACAAAATGCCGACTGTACCCCGTTTGATCAAATTTCGCCTCAAGAACAAGAGCTACAATCAAAGGTCGTTCAAGCACCTAAAACAAAGGAACCCGATGTGGTCATCATTAATCCGAGCGTGATTGAGTCCGATATGAAAATCTTGGGCAGAGATAAGATGTTGCACATTATTAATCTGTTTAGAGCCACCAGCACCGATGTATTAAGCAAGCTGCAAGCGTCTGCTGAGGACAATGATAGTAAAGAAGTAAAGAACCTTGCCCATAAATTAAAGGGCAGTGCAGGAAGTTTAGGACTAACTGCGCTAATGAACGCTTGCCAAGCAATTGAAGCCGCGCCTCAACCTCTAGATACCTATAATGCGACTAAAGATGATTTAGTTTCTCAAGTGTCTGCATCAATTCAAGCTCTGGATGAGTTAATGGCGAAGTAATCCATCGAGCATTGAAAATAAAAAAACCTCCGGCTTTCCGGAGGTTTTTTCTATTCGGTCATGTCATCTTCCCACTCGAATCGAGTGTCTAGGGCATAAGGGTCATCATCAAAAGGATGTTCCACTTTGCCACGCAAGTATTCGAGTTGATGCTCAAGCATATTGACCGTTTCGTAGTCTCCCTCAGAACAAGCAACGTAAATCTGTTGTTCAAGAGCGGCAATGTTATCTCGGATACCCATGAGAACCCCCTTAAATCATCATCGATTCTCAAAACGATTATAGTCAAGTAATCCAAATTCGATCGGTTGTTTTGTACGGTACCAATTGTGTAAACGATCGCTAAATGACCAGAATTTTTCTGAGCTTCTACGAATCGCAAAATTATCCAATAACTTAACGTAATCGGACTCGTTTTGGATGGCACTAAATTGATCGACAAAATCTTTTACTTGGTTTTCGTTGATCGAGAAAAATGCCGCAGGGTAGCTTCCCAAAACGCCGCGTACAATGGTCATATCATCGTTAGCAAAGTCACGGTTACTTTCTTCATCAAACAAGCTAGAGATGTTTGTGTGTGCATTGTTGTGAAGTAAGGTGAACAGTTCATCTTCCCCTGATTGACTTCTCACCATAAGCATAGTGATTTGCGGAACGGTTTTCAGGCCTTCACCACGAACGTGGTCAATACGTTTTAGTTGCTTTTCACTACTCGCAGAAAGAGCCGTGTCTTGAATTTCGTAGCGAGGCAGAAGCACATCTGAGACATGTTCTCTCAACAACTCCACCAACTCCGTTTTTGGATTGTCACTCTTATACTGAACGCTGGTTGGTTGGTTAAACGGCTTCACATTTCGTTGTAAAAAGTCACTCAACTGCGGGCTTTGATCTTTATACCAGCTAGATTGAAGTTCATGGCGCATATCGGCGGGTAACAACGAGATAAAGTTACTTTCGCCTTCTAGACGCAAGAAGTCCATAAACATTCGTGTCATGAGCTGGTGGCCGAAGTTACCGTAAACGTCAAACCCAGCAACAAGCAAATAGTGGATACGCTCTAGTAACGCGTAGTCAAGAATCCACACTGTTTTAGGCTGTTCACCAACTAACCCTTGAACAACAGAAGCACTATCAAAATGGCGGAATATCGTTAATGCCGCATTATGGTTGGTGCCATTACCATCCCAAATTACATCGGTGGATAGGTTTTCACCTTCTTTAAACCAGTTATTAGTGAACTCAGATTTAGCCTCTAGGTAGCGAGCTTGTTGACGCGCGTACTTGACCCAGTTGGTAACAGGTAGCGTGTTACTTTCTTGCTCTGCCGGTAGTTTTAGATTATCAGCCTGAGATCGGTAAAACTCATTTACTTCTGGGATGTCTGCTTTATCTGGATCAAGGAAAAACACCCAAAAGCGATCATTGATAACATTCAATGCCAGTTGGCCACGACAAACTGGGCCTTTGATGTATGCCATTATTGTATTTTGTGCATTATCTAGCATGAACTTAAAGCGCGACTTCACTGGAAGGTCGATGAATGATGTCATCGGGTTTGCAGCAACTTCTGGTTCATAACTCGGTAGCTGACTAACCATGTAATCAGCATCAATAAACCAAGTTTTCCAGTTCTCTATGCGTTGCTTGTTTAACGCGAATGGCATGTGAGTTTTATCTACTATGGTCCCTTGCTCTGGAATAATTCGATAAAACACACGTTCAACCCCTGGATCATCGTACGGGCGACGCGTTGAAATACGTTTGACGGGCTGTCCTGGTGGTGTAGCAGAGCGGACGAGCGTGAAGAATCGGGGATCTTCATCGAGTTCCGAAAAGTAGAGATGAGATAAAAACAAATGCTCATATATATACCTAGCCATCAGCTGATTTTTCAAATCAGAGTGGTTAAGTAATGCTTCGTACTTATCTATTTGCGCTTGCTCTTTCTCACTAACAGGTCGGTGAACGTTCATTATTGCGCCGTTTTCCAACCAAGTCATGAGTGTGTGGTATTCACTGTTTGATAGGTTTGGCATACCAAAAGGCATTCCCCAGGTCGGGTTATCCTTTTCGTATTGCTCGTATTCTTCAATCGTTGGACAGGTTTGCTCTCGGTCTATCGAAAAGTCAAAGCCTTCTAACTGGACTTGGTCAGGCAATGGGTGGCGCTCTTTTTGTTGTAGCAAACGTGCGATAAGGCCTGCATCAATGTTGGCTGCCATGCTTTGATCACGTTCGTTGAGAACCGGATGAAAACCCGCATCGCGCCACTCTTGGGTTGTTTCTGCATCTTCGAATAAGCGTGTTGGTGCTGCGGCTGTGAGTCTTGTTCCTTCATATACCAGTGCTTTACTCGCACCACGGTCAATGCCCTCAACAGAAGAGAGCTTAAGTTGACATGGTGCATCGTAGCACGCGTGGCAGACGACACAGCGGTTATCCATAATGGGTTTAACTTCGCTTTGGAAGAAGTTTGCTTGAGGGGTTTCCACGTCAACTGTGCGTTCACGCACGAGCTGTGGACCAAACAGTTGGTCATAGTTAAGACCAGCATAGGTTGCACAGCCGGCAAACAAAGTAGCAATGCAAAGTGTAAAAATTAAGCGCAAATTCATTGAGTTATTTTACGTGATTCGAATTTGCATTAATTAAAGCAAAATAAGCGGTCAATTACCAAAAGTTGGGCCAATTAGCGTTAATTTTTCTGTTGATTGTCTGAGCGCTTGAAAATGTAACCCTGGCGGTGGACTGTCTGAATTCTGTCTGTTGGAACGCCTTCGTGAACTAGACGCTTTCTCATTCTGCTCATGTGCATATCGAGTGCTCGATCATGTTCAGTAAATTCACGTTTTAGTACTGTTTCGTAAAGAAAATGCTTACTAAGTACTTGATCTTGATGGTGAGTGAGAGTTTGCAGCAGCTTAAATTGAATGCTTGTTAACTGAACAGATTTCTTGTTTGGCAAGTAATTGAGTACCACAGAGTGAGTGCGCTTATCTAGTAATAGCTCCTCATCATTATGGTGAACGCCGTTGTGTTGGCATTGGTAAGTTTTTCCATTTGAAACCTTGGAGTCAAGCACGCGGGCACCTTAATTATTAATGGTAGTAAAACGTATTATCATTAATATTTATATAAAAGCAATCAGGTACTTTATGGGCACTGTGATATGCGTAGACAATCTTAATATTTGAGATTACCAGTAGTGATGAATGGTGCGATGGCGCTCTGAACTAAAGTGCTATTGGAGTGCGTATTAGCTACAAATAACGGTGTAATGTTAGGCAAAGATAGAAAGAATTCTCATTTAGTAAATTCGCTTATCCGCTATTTGTGAACTATACATTCTGTTGCAGGAAGCACTTTTCTAATACACACAGAGGTTTATATGACAGCGAAATATGGCGTTAAACGCCGATTAGCGATTCTTGCCGCCGCTTTAATCGGTGCGACAAGTAGCAGTATCGCAGCAGAGAAACCAAATATTCTCGTCATTTGGGGTGATGATATTGGCCAGTCCAATCTCAGTGCTTACACGTTTGGCTTGATGGGGTACAAAACACCAAATATAGATAGTATCGCCAAAGAAGGCATGATGTTCACTGACTATTACGGTGAGCAATCTTGTACAGCGGGCCGTTCTACTTTCATTACGGGCCAAACCGTTCTTAGAACAGGTTTGAGTAAAGTGGGGCTTCCAGGTGCTGATCTTGGCTTGAAGGAAGAGGACGCAACCATTGCCGAAATGCTGAAGCCGATGGGCTATATGACAGGGCAATTTGGTAAAAACCACTTAGGTGATAAAGATGAGCACCTTCCTACTAATCACGGCTTCGATGAATTTTTTGGCAACCTTTATCACTTGAACGCCGAGGAGGAGCCAGAAAACGTCGATTATCCTAAAGATCCTGAGTTTCGTAAAAAGTTCGGTCCGCGCGGCGTTATCCGTTCGTACGCTGATGGCAAAATTGAGGATACAGGACCTCTAACTCGCAAGCGCATGGAAACCGTGGATGAAGAGACGTTAGATGCGGCACTCGACTTTATGGATCGTGCCGTCAAGGCTGAAAAACCTTTCTTTGTCTGGTGGAACGCAACTCGTATGCACTTCCGTACTCATGTGAAAGAAGAGAACTCTGGAAAAACAGGTATCAGCGAGTATGCAGATGGTATGGTCGAGCATGATAACCATGTAGGTCAGCTACTGAAAAAAGTGGATGATTTGGGTATTAAAGACAACACAATCGTCTTTTACTCCACCGATAATGGCCCACACATGAACTCGTGGCCAGATGCAGGTACAACGCCATTCCGTGGAGAGAAAAATACCAACTGGGAAGGTGCGTACCGAGTTCCTGCGATGGTACGTTGGCCGGGTAAAATTAAAGCTGGCTCTGTTTCGAATGATATCATGCATCACATGGACTGGATGCCAACGTTCGTTGCTGCCGCGGGTGATGACAATATCAAAGAGAAATTGCTCAAAGGTTACAGTGCGAATGGTAAGAAATTCAAAGTTCACCTAGACGGCTATAACTTCCTACCATATTTGACTGGTAAAGAGGATAAGGCCCCACGAGAAGAAATTTTTTACTTCTCAGATGATGGAGACTTAACTGCACTTCGCTATAACAAATGGAAGCTGGTCTTTATGGAGCAACGAGCAAAAGGCACGTTGCGTATTTGGGCTGAACCATTCACCACACTTCGTGTTCCTAAGATCTTCAACTTGCGTATGGATCCTTACGAAGTGGCTGATATCACTTCTAACACTTACTACGATTGGATGCTAGACCGTGCTTACATGCTTGTTCCTGCGCAAGCTTACGTAGGCAGATTCCTTGAAACGTTTAAAGAGTTCCCACCAAGGCAAAAAGCAGCAAGCTTCTCGCTCGATCAAGTGATGGAGAAACTAAAAGAGAACCCAAATAAGTAGGAAAAGCTAAGTGAAGTATCACATATAGAAAGAGGCTCATTAAAATGAGCCTCTTTTTTATCTGTAAAACTCTATCTATTCAGGTTTGTAGAAAGCTTGATGACGAAAACGCCTAACGCTTCAATTGACAAGAGTTATAAACAAATTGGTTCGTAGCGGGCTGCCGTTAAGTTGGCTTTGATTTTTTCACGTAGAGCGATGTGGGCTGGGTTGTTTACCTCTCGCTTATGGTAGACGAACTTGTAAGGGATAGAGCGTATCGAAATGGGGCAGGGCAAAATTTGAAGTTTGAGCGCTTTGCTCCACTTGTTTGCAAAAGATTGAGACACGATCCCTAAACTGTCTCTTTGGGCGACATACAGCGCCATGCCCGCTAGCGAAGATGTGATCAAGTCGACTTTTCTTTCTTGAATTGTTTCCTTTGCTAGTTGCTCGAACCCCGACATGTTGTTCCATTTTCCTGAAAATAAACAGTGAGTTTCCTCATAAAATTGCTCTTTTGTGAGCGTGCCGTGTACACGGGGATGGTTCTCACGACAGATAACCACGGCTTCTTCCTCATAGGCATCTTCAATAATAAACGCTGCATCTTTTGTGATCACCGTATCGATTACTAGATCGACTTTTTGTTGTCTTAACAGCTCAAATAATAGGAATTTTTCGGGTGGTGATTCATAAAAAATAGTGTTCTTTATCGGGTCCATAATGTGCAACAAAATTTCCGAACAACACACTTCAAAATGATTTTTATCAGATATCGCATTGTCAATAATATTAACCGCTTGCTGGAATTGCGGCAGTAATTGATAAGCGGTGGAGGTTAGTGCGATCCCTCGTCCTTTTTTAACGAATAATTGCTTATCTACGACTTGCTCTAAACGCTTTATTGCAGCGCTCACAGCAGGTTGTGTAAGCCCTAATTGTTCCGCGGCTTTTATATAAGATTGAAACTCCGCAACAACAAGAAAAGTTTGGATCAAATTCAAGTCCATAACGTCACTCATAAATTTAATTTATAGGTTAACTAATTTTGACTGCATTTATCGCCTGAAATTAGTGCTTTATCTTATATCAACAATGGTATTGAAAAGCGAATACCATTTTTACGCACTAGCGAACTCTTGGAGATAATATGAAAAATGCGACCAAAACGAGCAGTAAAAAACTCGTACTTAACGCATGTACGTTAGCTTTGGGCGCTGCATCTGCAGTTGCACATGCAGCGGACAAACCCAACATTCTTGTCATCTTTGGTGATGATGTTGGTTACTGGAACCTTAGTACCTACAACCAAGGCATGATGGCGTACAACACGCCAAACATCGATAGCATTGCTAAAGAGGGTGCGAAGTTCACTAACTTCTACGCACAGCAAAGCTCGACAGCAGGCCGTTCTGCATTCATCACTGGTCAAATGCCAAAACGTACAGGTCTATCAAAAGTGGGCTTACCAGGCGCTCCGGAAGGTATCTCGGAAAAAGATCCGACGATTGCAACCGTGCTTAAGCAAATGGGTTACGCAACCGGACAATTTGGTAAGAACCATTTAGGTGACCGAGACGAGCATCTTCCTACCAACCACGGTTTTGATGAATTCTTCGGCAACCTATACCACTTGAACGCAGAAGAAGAGCCAGAGAACGTGGATTACCCTAAAGATCCGGAGTTCAAGAAGAAATTTGGCCCTCGTGGCGTTATCCATTCTTACGCTGACGGCAAAATCGAAGATACCGGTCCACTTACGCGTAAGCGTATGGAAAATGTTGATGGTGAGTTTCTTGATGCCGCAAAAAGCTTCATAGAAAAACAAGTAAAAGCGGACAAGCCGTTCTTTACTTGGTTTAACACCACTCGCATGCACAACTTCACGCATGTTCCTGAAGAATACCAAGGTAAAACAGGTGCCGGTTTCTACGCGGATGGTGTTAAGCAGCACGATGACCAAATCGGTCAGCTACTTAACAAGATCAAAGAGTTAGGTGTGGATGACAATACAATCATTGTTTACACCACTGACAACGGCCCTATGGTTGATTTGTGGCCGGATGCAGGGATGACACCGTTCCGCTCAGAGAAAAACACTGGCTGGGAAGGGAGTTTCCGTGTGCCAATGTTGATTAAATGGCCTGGAAAAATTGAGGCAGGTAAAACATTCAACGGCATGATGTCATTAGAGGACTTTTTCCCGACACTAGTTGCTGCGGCAGGTGAGACCAAAGTTAAAGACGAACTACTAAAAGGCAAAAAAGTTGGTGATATGGACTACAAAGTTCACCTAGACGGTTACAACCAATTGCCATATTTAACGGGTAAGTCAGACAAATCCGCACGAAATGAGTTCGTTTACTGGAGCGACGACGGCGATCTTGTGGCATTGCGCCAAGGAAAGTACAAGTTCCACTTTATGATTCAAGAGAATGAAACGGGTATGGATGTATGGCGTAAGCCGTTCACTAAACTTCGTGTGCCACTGATCTTTGACTTGAGCATTGATCCATTTGAACGAGGCGATCAAGGCATGGGTTATTCTCGTTGGATGTACGAGCGTTCATTCTTAATGATGCCAGCAATGGATACAGTGAAAGAGGTGATGGGTACATTCAAAGAATTCCCGCCTCGTATGGAAGCAGGTTCGTTCGTACCTAAGTCTTCTAAGTAAATTAAGATTATATAGCGCTTTTTGGAGCGCTATATACCCAAATAGCTTCACTTTTGCTGTACAGCGCTCACGAGGTTATTTGGGTATATGTAATAGTGAGAAACGTATGAGTAAGATTTCCCCTCGCCATTCTACTACTATGCCTATTGTTCCTCTTAAAACGGCGTCTAAAGCGCCGGTTTTGGGCGCGTATGACCGTCGATTCCATGTGATGGCAAAGCCAGGCGGAGCAAAGTGCAACATCGATTGTCAGTACTGCTTTTATCTGCATAAAGAAAATCTACTGCACCAAGAAAAGCAGCCAAAAATGGACGACGCAACACTGGAAGCGTTCGTGAAAAGCTATATCGAAAGTCAGGATGGCGAAGAAATTGTATTCTCATGGCAGGGCGGGGAGCCGACGCTGCTTGGGTTGGACTATTTCCGCAATGTCGTAGCTTTGCAAAAGAAATATCAGCCGAAAGGCGTTCGCATTGAAAACGACCTTCAGACCAACGGCATTTTGCTAAACGATGAGTGGTGTGCGTTTTTAAAAGAGCACAACTTCCTAGTTGGCTTGTCGATTGATGGACCACGAGAGCTGCACGACAAATATCGCAAAACCCGCAGCGGTAAGCCAACGTTTGATCTCGTGATGAAAGCGGTAGATAAGCTCAAAGCGCATGGCGTGAAATTCAACGCGTTGGTCACGGTGAATCGTCACAATGCGAAATACCCGCTCGAAGTATATCGATTTTTAACCCAAGAATTGGGTGTGACTTATATTCAGTTTGCGCCGGTGGTAGAAGCCAACAACTTCCAAACAACCGCGCCGCAGTTTTGGAACGAACAGATGATCCCAACCAAAGGCAGTGATCTGGCTAAACCGGGGCATCCAATGTCGATTGTAACGGATTGGTCAGTCGATCCTGAAGACTGGGGACGCTTTTTAATGGCGACCTTTGAAGAGTGGGTGAATAACGATCTTGGCCGTGTGCTGGTTAATCTGTTTGAAACCGCGGTGGCGCAAGTAATGGGGAAACCGTCTCAGCTTTGCGTGACGGCGGAGTTTTGTGGCAAAGGGTTGGCGATTGAGCACAATGGCGACGTGTTCAGTTGCGACCACTATGTGTATCCAGAATACAAACTCGCCAACATTCATGAACACTCACTGAATGAAATGGCCTTCTCTACAAGACAATATACTTTTGGCATGGCAAAACGCGATTCATTGCCGACGTATTGTAAGCAATGCCCTTACTTGCCTTATTGTTGGGGTGAGTGCCCAAAAAACCGTTTGATCAAAACGCCGAATGGTGAGAGTGGTCTAAACTATTTGTGTTCGGGAATCAAAATGTTCTTTGATTATGCGTTACCGATGTTGGTTGGTCTTGCACAACTTCTCCAATCTCAAGAACCGCAAAGATAACATAGTGAATATAACCTTAAGTTATTTCATTTGTTCTTATACTTAAATATCGAAAAGACGGCTTAAACCATTGAAAAGGTATCCTATGAACCACGCACAACAAGCGATAAAAGAACTCATCGAACAAACAGAAAAAAGCGTCATTGGACAAAGCCACGTGGTTCGAGCTTTAGTCATCGGGCTATTAACAAATGGGCATATTCTGCTAGAAGGTTTACCGGGAACGGCAAAAACACGTTCCGTAAAATCTTTGGCGAACTTGTTAAACACCAGTTTTGGTCGAATCCAGTTTACGCCGGATCTTTTACCATCTGACGTGACGGGTACTGAGGTTTATCAAGAGCTGGATGGTAAGCCGCAACTCCACTTTCAACCTGGGCCCATTTTTAACAGCATTGTACTTGCTGATGAGGTCAACCGTGCACCTGCCAAAGTACAAGCGGCACTGCTTGAAGCCATGGCCGAAGGCACAATCACGGTAGGCGATAAAACTCACGTATTGCCGGACTTATTTATGGTGCTTGCAACGCAAAACCCAGTAGAGCAAGAGGGCACGTACCCACTGCCAGAAGCGCAAATGGACCGCTTTATCATGAAGGTTACCGTCGATTATCCAGAAGATGACGCCGAACGTGACATCATTCGTTTGGTGCGCAGTGAAGAATTGGGTGCGGAAACCAGCAGCGAAATTATTACGCCAAAACACATTGAGCCAGACGTGGTGCTAGAAGCGCGCCGTCAGTTACCAAACATCGTGGTATCGGACCTAGTGGAAAACTACATCGTTGCGTTAGTGATGGCGACTCGTAAGCCAGAGCGTTATGCCGATTCAAACTTAGCAAAATGGATTGAGATTGGCTCTAGTCCTCGTGCTTCCATCGCACTCGACAAATGCGCTCGTGCGTATGCGTGGATGCAAGGACGTGACCATGTGACTCCTGACGATGTGCGTGCCATGGTTCCGTCTGTATTGGGCCACCGTTTTTCTTTGACCTACGACGCACTAGCAGACGGAGTCGATCACCAACGAGTCGTACAAGAGCTGCTAGATTGTGTAGAAATTGGGTAAGTGGGAGGCATTATGGCTAAGCCAACTCTTGCGCCAAAATCACAGGGGATGGATCCCCGTTTGTACTGCGATTACGCTCGTTTAGTACGTCTGCAAGCACAAGCAGAATCATTCAGTTTACTTCCTCACCTAAAGGCGGGTAGCGTACTCTCTGGCCGACACAATTCGTTGTTTCGCGGTCGTGGATTGAACTTCGAAGAGCTGCGCCATTACCAATTGGGTGACGATATTCGTAACCTTGATTGGAAAGTTACGATGCGTACAGGTAAGCCGCACGTGCGCAGCTATACAGAAGAAAAAGATCGCAACGTAATCGTGTGTGTCGACCAGAGAAGCACAATGTTTTTTGCTTCGACGCAAGTAATGAAATCGGTTGTCGCGGCAGAGATCGCAGCGATGTGTGGGTGGCGAGTATTAAAAGATGGCGACCGAGTCGGTTTTGTCATCGCATCCCCGCAGGCGTTGTTTCACAGCAAGGCACAGCGTTCGCAAAACGATCTTCTGGCGCAACTTAAACGTCTCGCTAAAGCCAATCAATCGCTCAATGTGGACTCCCGCAACTCCGAAAAAGTAACGTTCAGTCAATGGATTGAGCTCATTAAACGCATGAAGCTCAAGCAATCCACTTTGATTTTTATCAGCGACTGGAGCGACTGCGAGGAGCACCATCTTGATCACCTTAAACAGCTACAACAGCACAACGATGTTCTTGCAGTGATGGTCAGTGACCCATTAGAACAAGCGCTACCAGACGATTTGGCAAAATCGAAATGGGTGGTTGGTGATGGGCAGTATCAACTCAATTTAGACAGCAAAGCAAAGGTAGAAGCTGCGAGCGCAAAGCTTGAGGCTCGAACTAGCTTACAGCGTCAATCACTCTCTCAACTTATGGCGATGAAACACCTTCCGCACATCGAACTCGATACGACAGGTGAGCACATTAAACAATTCCAAAAACTGGTAGGAGGGCGTTAAATGAGTGATCTTCCTACGCCTCCGAGTACCTACATACTCAGAGAGCTGCATGATGTGGCTGTACCACCCAGCGTGAGTTGGTACCCGCAAACTATTGGCTGGAAAATTTTAGCGGCGGTTGTGCTCATTGCATTGGTGTATGTCGTATATCGATTGGCTCGGCAATGGTGGCATAATCGTTACCGAAAAGAAGCTCTACTGGCGATTTCGCAAATCAAATCGAGCGACAAAGACATGCCAAAAGTATTGTTCTCTGTGCTTAAAGTAGTGCTGATTCATATTGATAGCCGCAACGCGAAATTGTTTGATACCGCCTTTCTGCGCAAGCTCGATGCGCTGTATCCGCAAACCGAAGATTCTCAAGCAAACTCGCAAATGGTTTTTAACGATGAGCTTTCAAAGTGCTGGCTACAAAGTATTGTTGACCCAAGCGTTACGCTAACCAACGAAGAGCGAGTAACGCTTATTGCTCGTGCGAAAAACTGGGTGAGTGAGCACCGTTGTGATGCTCAAAAAAGCGCGGCAAATAAATCACCACGATTGAAACGCAAAGCACATCAGGGAGGTCAACATGAATGATCTTCTTGCATCGATAACTGGTTTGTCTGGTTTTGAATTTGCTCACCCAATGTGGTTTCTGGTTTTGCCCTTGCCGTTGGTGGTGTACTACTTGGTGCCCGCATATCGCACTAAGCAAATGGCGATCAAAGTGCCGTTTTTTAGTCAGCTGGTGGAAGCGATTGGCGAGACGCCATCAGAAGGTGCAAGCCAGTTGACCCCGAGTTGGTGGCAGCGAGCAACGTTAATTCTTTCATGGCTTTTGGTGGTGTGTGCGATGGCAAAACCCACCGTGTTAGGCGAGCCTCAAGTTCGCGAGAGTTTAGGCCGCGATGTGATGGTGGTGGTGGATCTTTCGGGCTCCATGGCCGAGCCAGATTTCACCTCACGTACAGGCGAAAAAATTTCTCGTCTTGATGCGGCAAAAGAAGTGCTGTCGGAGTTTGTTCAGTCTCGTAAAGGTGACCGATTAGGCTTGGTGCTTTTTGGTGATGCTGCTTTCGTGCAAACGCCATTTACCGCAGACCAAAAAGTGTGGCTCGAACTGCTTAACCAAACCGATGTGGCAATGGCAGGGCAGAGTACCCATCTTGGTGATGCGATTGGCTTAGCGATTAAAGTTTTTGAGCAAAGCGATAAGTCGCGTGGTGCTTTAGAACAAGATCAAAACCGTGAAAAAGTCGCGATTGTATTAACCGATGGTAACGACACGGGCAGTTTTGTTGAACCGATTGATGCGGCGAAAGTGGCGAAAGCCAAAGGCGTGAGAGTATACGTCATTGCGATGGGCGATCCGGAAACGATAGGTGAAACCGCGTTGGATATGGACACGATTCATCGCATTGCGAAAGAATCCGGCGGTGAAGCGTTTGAAGCACTCAACCGTGATGAACTATCGGCTGCCTACGACGAAATTGGCAAACTGGAACCTCAACTTTACGAAAGCACTACATACCGCCCAAAACAAAGCCTTCATCATTACTTGATGGCGTTAGTGGTCATCATGCATTTGCTCGCGTTCAGCGTCGCAACACTCAAAAGAAGGGCTGTTACACGATCACCATTAGGAGAGAGCGATGTTTGATTCTCTTAGTTGGACGCAATTCTTTACGCAGTTTCATTTTATTCGACCACTGTGGTTACTGGCTTTGATCCCCATGTTTTTCTTGGTGTGGTTACGCTGGCGAGAAGAAAGCAAGCCAAGCTGGAAGGATATTCTGCCCGAACATTTACGCAATGCTTTGACGATAGGTGAGCGAGGTTGGCGTAAGCAACTGCCGCTTAAGCTCTTGATGCTGATTGTGTTCATCGCCATTGTGATTTGTGCAGGCCCAACGTGGCAACGTGAATCTTCCCCCTTTGGCGAAGATAAAGCCTCTCTGCTGGTGGTGCTTGATAACAGCGAATCGATGCTGCAAAAAGATCTCCCACCAAGCCGCCTTGAGCGTTCCAAACAGAAAATACGCGATTTGCTAGCCGTGCGAAAAGGCGGAAAAACGGGTTTAGTCGTGTTCGCGGGCAGTGCTCATGTCGCAATGCCTATAACTCAAGACAGCAAAGTATTTGACCCATTTTTGGCGGCCATTACGCCAGAGATTATGCCCGTGCAAGGTAAGCTTGCCGAAAAAGCCTTGCCGTTAATTGATCAACAATTGCAAGGTCAACCAGGCTCCACCGTTCTGTTGGTGAGCGACGGCGTGAACCCGACCACGATTGAGCAATATCAAGCGTATTTCTCGGGCAAACCTTATCAACTGCTAATTCTTGCGGCAGGGAACGCTGACATTGTGAGTAACAACCCAATGGATTTGGATTCTCTGCAAAAACTGGCTAGTCAGACTAACGGTCGATTGGTGGAAGTGACCGTCGATAATAGTGATATCGAGCAACTGAACCGATACATTGAGCGCAATATGCAGCTTAATGGCGAATCTTCAATGCCTTGGAAAGACATGGGATATCAACTTCTGTTCCCAATCGCGCTGATCATGATGCTGTGGTTTAGAAAAGGGTGGTTAGTGCAGTGGTGCGTGATTGTAATGGTGAGCGGCACGTTATTGATGCCAACAAGTGCGTTGGCCGAGAATATTTCAGTTAAAGCCGAGCAGCCACAAGTTGTGCAAAAAGTGACGGCTTTCGACAAGATGGCGCAATGGTGGTGGGATTTGTGGCTGACGCCAGACCAACAAGGACAGCGTTTGTTCAACCAACAAGCGTATTTAGAAGCCGCGAAACACTTTGTCGATCCATTACGCAAAGGTACGGCGTACTACTACGCTAGCGAGTTTGAACTCGCGCACAGTGCGTTTTTGGAGATGCAAAACGACCCGTCCGAAGAGGTTCGAGATTACGGTCTTTATAATGCGGCGAGTGCATTGGCGCGTCAGCGTGAATATTTGGCTGCACGTGACTTGTTAAAATCCCTAGCCAACAAGCCAACGTTGAGCGAGAGGCTAAGACCGGATGTTGAGCATAACTTGAAAGTGATTGGTGGTATTGTAGAGGACATCAACCGTATGAGTGAGAGTCAGGCAGGAACAGAGCAAGAAGCATCAACCGAGCTAGGCGATAACCCTCAAACCGCAGAAGGGGCGGATGAAAAAACGTCAGCGGAGTTGATGATTAAAGAGACGTTAAGTGCAGACGACATCATAGGTAGCCAAGAATTAGCCGACAAATGGTTAAAGCGAGTCGAAGCGGATCCTAAATACTTCTTAAATGCGAAGTTTCAGATTCAATTGCGTTCAATAGAAACCGGAGAATCAACCTCTACTGCGAGCGAAAATACAGAGGAGGCGGTGCAATGATGAAAAGTCACCGTTTTACGCCCTTTGCTTTACCCTTGTGGGTAGTTATCTGTTTCGGTTTCCTCCTGAGCAGTAGTGTGTTAGCTCAAGATATTCGTGACGTTCAACGAGAGCATGGTGTAGAGTTACAAGCGTGGGTTGGTCAACAACCAACGGCTGGAGAGAAGCGTAAAACACCAAGCTTTAGCGTCAATGAGCAAGTTATTTTAACCATCGAAGTGGCAACGCCGCGTTGGTTTACGGGTGGTACGAGAATTGGCAATATTGAAATACCCAATGTTATCGCCAAACAGCGTAATCAACTAGCAACCAACTTTACTGAGCAAAAAGAGGGGCAAACTTGGTCGCGTCAACGCTGGGAAGTGACTTTGTATCCTCAAGCTTCTGGTGATTTTGTGATTCCACCTGTAGCAGTGGGCGTTCAGGTGTCTGCGCCGGACGGCGAGAAGGTATCAGGCACACTTTACACGCAGCCGATTAAGTTCAAAACCGTCTTGCCATCGGGCCTGCTGAGTGGTGAGACACCTTGGTTTTCTGCAACAGATGTAGAGGTAAAGCAAGAGTGGGATACCTCCACTGAGTCACTCAAAGTTGGGGATGCAATCACGCGTAAAATCACCATTTCGGCTCAAGATTCACTATCTGTATTGCTACCAGACTTGTTGAAAGGAGAATCAACAACCCGTTATCAAGCGTATCCTCAACCCCACCGTTTGACAGATACGCAAACACGTGGTGATTACCAGTCAACACGCACAGAAGAGAGCGTGTACGTGATTCAACAAGGTGGTGAATTAACCCTGCCGGATTATGAGTTCCGTTGGTGGAACAGTAAGACTCAGCAAGTGGAAACGGTGATGTTAGAGGGCAAAACTTTTGCCGCGAAGCACACGTTGAAGTCCTTCATCAGAACATACTTTGCATGGATTGTTTCCACGCTTGTGTTGCTGGGTTTTGTGATTATTTCATTGGTAGCCATTAAACGTTACTACCGCAACAGACCGACACCAGCATGGCTGACGTTCCACCGTTTGTTAAAGGCTAAACGTTGGTCTGAAGCAAGGACCATATTGTACAAACAATTGCGTTTAAATACGGCCGAGCTAGAAATGACCAAAGCCGATACGAGTGAATCGTGGCAAAAAAGTGCGTCGCGAATGCAAAATGGTGAAAATAGCGCTCATTTACTGAAGTCGATGTGGCGCAAAATCCAGACCAAACAAAAACGCTTTAAATTCCGTATTCCGCGAGCGTTACCAGAACTGGACAAAGTCATTGGAAGAGATGGCAATGAATAAAACGGGGCGCTAATATAGCGCCTCGTTTTTATTAGAGAATAGAGTTCAAATGAGCCAAGAGTTTATGCGCCGCGCATTGGAAGTGTCCAAAAATGCGCTTCCTGAATGTCAACCCAACCCGCCGGTTGGCTGCGTGTTAGTGAAAGACAATCAAATCGTTTCTGAAGGTCATACTCAAGCGATTGGTGGCAATCACGCGGAAGTGGAAGCGCTGAATGCGTATCAAGGCTCGTTAGAATCGGTGACGGCATACGTTACGCTGGAACCGTGTTCGTTTGTTGGTCGCACGCCTGCTTGCGCGGTGACATTAGTCAAATCCGGCATAAGCAAAGTCGTCGTAGCCATATTGGACCCCGACCCGCGCAACAGTGGTCGAGGTATCGAGATTCTAAAACAAGCAGGTATAGAGGTAGAAACGGGTTTGTGCGGCGAGGAAGTCAGCGAGTTTCTTACCCCTTACTTAGGCAAAGCCTAATCCAAGCTTTACGTTGCACTACGGTGCCAGTTTATGTGGTGAATGAAGTGCGTCAAAATTGAGTTAAAACTCATTAAAACAAGCGATACCGCCCATTTATTGCACTTGGCTGCGTGAACGATCATGCTGTTAGATTAAAATAGAGAAAGTGACTTTTGAAAAATTTAATAGCATGAAACCGACCGACCTTAATCTTATTCCCATTTTCACTGCCATCTATGAAGAGCGTAACTTGTCTCGGGCGGCGGCGCGTTTAAACATCACCCAGCCTGCGGTGAGTAAAGCGCTAGCAAGGCTACGTGATATCTACGATGATCCATTGTTTCATCGTTGCGTTAAAGGTGTCGAGCCTACCTCGTTTGCGATGGATATTTATCCTGCTCTTCTAGCTTCAGTACAAAATTTCACTTCGACATTATCGGCCTCTAGTGAGTTTGACCCTAAAGTGTCGAATAGAGTGTTTTCTATTGCCTGTGTGTCCGTTGCAAGTTTTGAGTTGCTACCTCAAGTCATGAAACAAATCCGTGTGTCGGCGCCAAATGTTGCATTAGAAGTGCATCCGCTTTTTACGGAAGATTTTGAAAGTGATCTGCGGTTACAACGATACGATTTGATCATTGATATCACACCAAGAGCAAGAACGGTGCTAAAACTGGAAACTGTACTTACGGAGCGTTTGGTGGTGGTATGTAGCGAAGCGCATCCACGCCTGAATGACGAGATTACGGCTGAACAATTTTTTGAAGAAGAACACGTAGTGGTTTCGCAGTGGCAGAGTCGTAAGAGCTTGTTAAACGCCGATGACATTGTCGACTTGGATAAGAGAAAGATTAAGTATCGAGCCTCAGGCGTACTAGAAATGCTCCCAATTATTTGTGGTAGTGAATACATTGGCTTAATGCCAGAGTCGATGATCAACTTGTTCAATAACACCTATCATGTTAAATCTTTATCAATGCCATTTGATGAACAAATGTATGAGCTTTGTACAATCTGGCATCCTAGTCGCACAAACGACAGCGCCCATCAGTGGTTGCGTTCACAGATTAAGCAAGCAGGAAAAGTCATCAACCAATAGGAAGTGCAATGAAAAAGACAATACGTGCCATCCTTAACGGAAAAAAAGCTGGGAATTCAGAGTTAAGAGATGCAATCATGAAAATGAGAGAAAAAGGCATCGACGTACAGGTGCGTGTGACGTGGGAATCTCAAGACATGCCGCGGCTAGTGAAAGAAGCGGTTGATGAAGGCATTGAACGTATTGTTGTCGCTGGTGGCGATGGAACCGTCAATGAGGCGGCTTCTGCGGTTATTCAAATTGACGAAGAAAAACGCCCTGAGTTAGCCATTATTCCCCTTGGTACCGCCAATGACTTTGCTACCGCTATTCAAGTACCTAATTTCATTAAGGCGTCTTTATCTCTTGCTGTTGAGGGGCAGTCCGCTTTGGTCGATTGCGTCAAAGCGAACGATCGCTGCTTTATTAACGTGGCAACAGCAGGGTTTGGCGCAGAAGTTACAGCAGAAACGCCTGTTGAACTCAAAAACTTTCTTGGCGGTGGAGCTTACACGCTAACTGGTGTTGTAAAAGCACTTGGCTTTAAACCATATGACGGAACAATAACGATTGAAGGTGGTGCGTATCAGGGAGAAATGTTGCTCGGTGCGTTTTGTAATGGGCGCCTTGCTGGAGGTGGGCAAGAGTTAGCTCCAAAAGCGATGATTAATGATGGGCTGATGGATCTAACATTGGTGCGCCCATTTTTACCTCATGAGCTGCCTAAAGTAATCGACGAGATCAATAACCCGAGTGAGAAAGGAGAGTTTGTGAAGTACACAAGAGCAAGCTGGTTGGAGATAGACTTCCCGAATCCATTACCTCTTAATTTAGATGGAGAACCCTATCATTCGAGAACCATTAGATTTGATGTTCAGCCTAAGAGTATACGATTAGTCGTACCGCAAGATTGTCCTTGCTTGACTAGCTAAACGAGCGTTCTCCATGATTATTGCTTAACACAGCCACTAAAATGTGGCTGTGTTGCTTGTGTTGAGGTATCGTCAACTTCTTAACGTTTTTGAATGGTCTCAACGTCTATCTGCGTAGTTGTCCAATCTGAGTCAACCTCTCCTCGAATCATTACGGTATCTTTTGGTGTCACTTCTTGACCCATCCAATCTTCGTTGTCGATCTCTACTTCGATTTCACCAGTGTTGTCTTTGAACAAGTAAGTCTCGTTACCAAATGATTGAACAATATGCCCGGTTAGCACTACAGCGCTGTCGTCGGTTGCGTTGCGCGCCTCTTTCACCGTATTGATTGCACTGACTTCTGGGCCATTAAACGCGGCGAAAGCCGAGCTTGAAAGTAGGGCAAGCATGGATGTTAACAATACTCTTTTCATTATCCTCTCCTGATATTAGAAGTAATAAGTTGTGCCTACATTAAAGGATGCAGTGTTTGCGTAGCTGTCTAGTTGGTATTTTGCGTTTACACCTATGGTGAGCTGCGGGAAAATTCTGTATTCCGCACCCACTGAGAACATTGCGCCTAGCTCGTTGTTTTTCTCCGCGCTATGGAAAAGCGTGTTGGTCATTTCCACATCGTCGTTCGTGACAAGTTCGTATTCTTGATGTTTAGAAACCTTGGCGTTGTATTCCGTGTACGTTAGACCCGCTTTGAATTTTGTTGTCCATTTATCATTTAATGCATAGTTAAACACAGGGGCCAACGACACTTGCTTGGCTTTGATTGACGCATCCCAATCCATTTCATGATGGTAATCTTTGCCATCGATTGACTTGATACCTAGGTTTTTTGAACGACTATCATCAAGGTCAAACTGGCTGTAACCCAGTTCCAATGCCCAGTTGTCATTAAATGCGTAACCGACAAAGCCTGAGAAAATACCGTCTTCAAGCTCAGGGTTGAGTGTTACGTTGTCAGTTGAAAAGTGAGGTTCCAAATCATGGTCAGTGGTGCCTAGTCCATATTCCAGACCTACATAAGGAGCCGCAGATACCGAAACTGAGCAGGTAACAAGTAACGCAAGAAGTGTTTTGTTCATTTTATTTTGCCTCTTCAAATCAACTTAGTGAGTAGAAGCGCATTTTGTGTGAAGAAGCGTGAAGCGATCGTGAAGAAACGAAAAAATGTTTAGAAAAAAGAGCAAGGGGCGATAACCGAGGGGCGGTTTGAGTGAACAAACACCAAGCTCTTTATATAGAGTAAGTTAAGTTGCTGCGACGTAACACACCGCAAACGGGACATTAAGGCGAGTAAACTCTTTGATCCAACGCCATTGGTTATCCTGGAGTTTATCGCCTGGCCCTTTTACTTCAATCCATTCGAACTCGTTTCCTTTAAAAGCAATCAGATCAGGCATCCCATTGCGGTAAAGCTTTAGGTCACTCAATTGTATTTTAAATAGCGCCATCAACATGTTAGTTGGGATTGTATCGAGTGCCATTTCGAGTAGCTCTTTACTTATTAAGCTCCAATGCACAAATGGATTGCTGATACCAAACTTCTCATCGTATCTAGTTAACAACGTATAAGTATTGCCCGTTTCCAACATATCAAACGTCGCATCTATCAAAGCTTGGCGTTTGGTAACAAAATCAGAATGGTACAAATCCAGAGGACGATGTTGATAGGCATTGATGAATGCGCCTTCGATGGGAGCGAAAATCGCATCCCAAAAAGTGAGACCAAGTAATGCATTAAGCAGTGCATTTTCGGCGTAAAATACAGTCCAGCCTAAGGACTCAAAATACGCTTTGCTGGCGAGTTCGACTCTCTGTTGAGATAAATCCAGTTCAAGGCGGTATTCCGTACAGGTTGGCTTCGTCACTCTTGGCACTTTCTCGCCTTGTTTTGGTTTTAACCGTTGCTCAAGTTTTTGTGCAACTTCGAGCTCAGACACATCGATCGGTGAGTTAAGCATATCTGTGACAATGTCACCAAATAAATCATCATGGTTTAATTTGTCATAGATACGTGCGCGTCGTTCTCGGCTCGGTGTGAGTTGAGTTTGGCCAAATAGAGACAGGGCGGTCTCTAGATCATTAAGCCGTTCGTAATCACGTGCTATGTCATTCAACATGTGCTCGCGTTTACGATCTACGTAACGGTGTTTAACGGGCTGAGGCATTGCCTCAATTAATAAGTCGAGATTGGCTTTGTCTTTTCGGTCAAATTGCCAGTACAGGTTGGCCAACTGGCTCAGTTCAATTAAACGGTCTATTTGCTCACGTGAATCAAAGAAACGGCGCACTTTACTCAATTGATATTGCTCGAACTGATGCAAACCTAAGTCATCAAGCACAAACTGACTTAAGTCTTGATGGGTGTTGGCAAAAAACAGAGTGAGCAACACGTCGATCATATGAGCTGAATTGAGTTTGACGATCGTAAACTCAAGCTTCTCTATACGATCAAATTCCGCATTACTCAAACGTTCGACAAGGGCGTCTTTCTTGAGTGATTTCGGCAGTTCGGGATAAAGCGTGGAGATTTCTGGCTTGGTCAGTAAATTAGCCGCTAACTCTTGATGAGAAAGGGGTGGGGAAAGGGCTACAAACTCATGCTGACTCAATTCTGCCAGTGCTTCATTGATAGAAGTTATTTCTGGATAACTCAGCTTATCACTTCGAAACCAACACCCCTTTCGGCTGTATAAACGTACCAAAAGGCACTGGGCGTGTTTGCTCAAAGAATCAAACGAGCAAAGCCATGCGTGTTCTTCCTTGGTCAGTAAATCGCTGTACCAAGTTACTGCGTGGTGAGTCAGCTTAAAGAAGTTCTCTAGATAGTAGTCTGGTGCAAGTTCGATAGGGCTTTCCATAAACGACCGATAACAAAAAAGGCTTAACCCATAGGTTAAGCCTTTTTGCTATCAAATCAATTCGCAATTATGCGTTTTTTAGTTGTGCTACTTTCGCTTCAGACAATGGCTTAGTGATGAACGCAAGTACGATACATACTGCCATCATTGCAGAAGAAATTGTGTAAGCCAAGGTGTAGCCGTCGCCATTTGTCATCGAGAAACCAACAACCGCTGCGCCGATTGCACCACCAATACCCCATGCTGTGTAAAGTACGCCGTAGTTAGTGCCGTAGTTTTTCAGACCGTAGAACTCAGCCGTTAGAGTAGGGAATACCGCTAGAAGTGTGCCGTAACCTACCGCTGCGATTGCTGTACCGATGATCAGTGTAAACTCAGAGTCGAACGTCGCGAACAGCACCATGTTTACGCCTTGTAGAACGAACGCAAGTAGAAGCGTACGAACACCGCCGATTTTATCTGCAAGCATACCCGCGGCAACACGACCGCCAGAGTTAAATACAGCAAGAATAGACGCAAGGTAAACCGCGTTTGGCAAGTTTGCTTGAACGCTTGCGATTGTCGTGATGTTACCAATGATCATTAGACCAACAGAAGCTGCAAACGCGTACATGATCCATAGAGAGTAGAACTGTGGCGTTTTCAACATTGCTTTCCAAGTTAAGTCATCTGACTTTTTCACCGCTTTAGGTGCTTGGCCTTCTTTTACTTTAGGCTCCGCAGGTGTGTAGTCTGCTGGTGGGTTGTTGATGGTCGCTGCAAGAGGAACCGCAATCGCTAGGATACCAACACCAAGAACCATAAAGCTAGTTTGAATGCCCATGCTGTCTATTAGCGCAGAAGTTACTGGCGCGAGGTAAATAGCCGCTAGACCAAAACCTGCCGCAATAATGCCGTTAACCATACCTTTCTTCGAAGCGTGGAACCACTTCATCGCAGAAGGTGATAGGCATGCGTAACCAAAACCGATACCTGCACCTGTGATCACACCGAATGTAATGTTCAACATTAGTGGAGAGTTCACAAAGCCAGAAGCGATCATGCCCAGACCTGTAAGAACAGTACCTAGGATAAGGATCATTCGAGGGCCCATGCGGTCTTGAAGAATGCCTGCAATAAGAAGACAGATAGAGAAAGTGATGGTTGCAGTTGCGTAAGGTGCAGAAGCTTCTGCAGCACTCCAGCCTGATTCAGTTACCAGTGCCTTGTTGAATACACTCCAAGCATACAGGATGCCAAGACAAAGGTTGATACAGAACCCTGCTAACAGGATGCGCATAGCTTTATCAATCTTGCTCATTTTTATTCTCAGTTTTTCCTCTTATTGGCAATGCCGCAAAGAAGGTTGGTTTAAAGATGTTTTTTCTCAAAATTAGTTTGCGTTTTTCAACGTTTAACGCAATGAGCGCGGATTATAACCAATAAATATGTGATTGGAATCTCTTTTTACGGTTACTGATAAAATAATTTGCAACATTAAAAGTGGATGTGAATTCATGGTTTTGTATGTAGTAAGAACGTTGTAAAAAAGTGATATTTTTTGTTCGCTAATAACGAATGATGAGTCAAGACAGAGAGGTTTTACGCTGTTGAGTGCACAGTTCACATTTCAAATAAAAAATTTCAAAATGTTTCTATGTTAACCATCTGTAACAAAAACGGCGAATTTATCATCTAACTGTCGTAAGTATCAGATGCAAAGGGTTTCTTAATTTTTAATTGTTAACCTTTTGTAATAATTGAAGCTGATTAGCTTTTATGTTCATTAAGTGAGCAAAAAAGTAACTTGTAATTGCTGATTTTAGGCGCAAAATATAGTGAAAAATGAGTTTTCATTTATGAAGGGATGCTTTTTAGATTTGTTGTGAGGTGACTTATGAAACTGTTCCTATTACTCATGGCTTCGGTATCCGCTGGTATCGCATCAGCAGACCACATCCATTCATTTATGTTGGGCTTATCTATTGCTTCTTTAGCGGTAGGTAGCTGTTATTTCTTCGCATTTCGCAGCTCGCGCTTTCCACAGCTTGCTTTATTCCTACTTATTTGCGGCATGCTTTCTAAGTTGACGATAACCGTAGTCGGTGTGATGTGGGGAATGTCCGCGGAATTAATCACGTCTCCAATCGTATTCGCACTTTCATATTTATTCTTTTCGCTTGCCGTTACCTACTTATGGTTTAGCTACAGAGAGAGCATCACTAAGATTCCTGACCGATTTAAGTCAGCGTAAATCAACACATTAGAATAAAAAAAACGCCAGCACATTTGCTGGCGTTTTTAATTAAACGTAATTTTGTTCGGATATTGCTTTTAGTTTGATCGTGGCAATACCGTTAGGCACTCATTGGAACAAGCACCATAGTACCAATAATCACCGTGATAAGGCCTGCTAGAACTGGAACGGATGTGCGTTTTACAACCTCAAACGGGCTGATGTTTGCCATACCTGATGTCGCAACGATTACGCCAGATACTGGTGAGATAGTACGGCCTAGGTTTGATGCTTGAAGCATCGGGATAATTAGGAACGCAGGGTTTAATCCCATTTTAGCAGCTAAAGATGGTGCTAACTCCACGAACGCATAGAAAGGCGCGTTGCCCGAACCCGTTGCAATTGCTGCTGCAACTGTCAATGCAGTTAGAATAAGCATTAAAGCAACGCCGCCTGCACCAGCATTGTCTGCGAGATGAAGTAGGTTATCGATAGCGCCGATAGACATCAGACCTTGTGCAAAAACCCCTGCGGCAACCAAAAGCATCACAACGCCTTTAAACGCGTCAGCCATGCCCGCGTAACAAGAATCTAAATCTTCTAGTGATTTCTTACCATCGAACTTATTTACAACATAATGGATCAGAGCTCCAAGGAAAATCGAACCAACCACAATAGTGTAGATGTCTAGACTAAGTCCTGGAATGGTACGACCGTTGAATAGGAAAACGCCGATGATAGGTAGAAATGGAAGAGCTGCATAAAACGCTGGTGCGTCAGCTTTGATCTCTGATACATCAATTTTTTCCATTGGCGTATTTTCTTTCTTATCTAAGTATTTGTTCCAGAAGAACGCTGCCGCTGCCATGACGATGATTGCGCAAATAGAAACAGGCAACACAGTTTGTACCGCAAACACATCAAGCTCTAAACCAGACTTTTCTGCTGCGATAACAACATCACCAGAAGTAGGAGAAAGGATGATTGCCGCTGGAGAGGCACACACTGCAACGGCTGCTGGACGAGAAATGCCCATCGCGACCATCATTGGGAATAATGTCGCCATTAATAGTACGCCAAGGCCTGTTGCAGAACTTACCGCAAGAGACATTAAACACGCCACAATGTAAGCCGCTACCAAAAGGACGTAAGGAGACTTGATGACAGAAAGCGGTTTAGAGAACTGTTTCACTACCACGTTGTTCGCGCCGATATGAGTCATGTATGACGCAAAACCACAAAGCAGCATGATTTGCATACCAAGACCGCCACCGCGGTATTGAAGCATGTATTTCACGTATTCCAGCGCATCTGTCACCATGTTACCAGTTGAGGTGATTTTTGACGGCAGCACGTCGTGCCCCAAAACGCCAGTCATAAGAAGTAAAGCAATACCAGCGGTCAGTAACACGCCCGCAGCTTTATAGCCTTTGACAATAAAGTAACCCACCGCAATGGTAACCACTAAGCCAATTAAGAGCTCTAACATAGGGATCTCCGAATGTTATGTAAAAAAGAAAGAAACTGTTTCAGTTTATGACAAGGAATTTACAGAATTCTTAGCTGTGGCACGAGACAAATATGGGGCTTGCATGATCTGAGACAAATAATAATTTAATAAATAATTTCGTTAGATTGTATTGTTGGAATTTGGTTTTCTAAGTGTTATGTGCTGGTTTGAAGCTATTTATAGGAAGGAAAATATGACTAGGAAAGTGAATGAATAATGAGTGAATTGATTCACAATAGGAAAAAGACTTTACTCAATAAGCAATTGTTGGAAAACACTCTTCACAACAAAAAAGCTTCGCCGAAGCGAAGCTAAGTAATCGTAAGAATGAGGATAAACTATGCGTATCGACGAACCATAAGGTTCCAACTACGTTGCTGCCGTTCGAACTCTGCTTTAATTTGCTGATACTTCATTTTTGTTACAGAGCATTCGTATTTTTTTACCACACTGGCAGTTTTGGCACCGAGTACTTCTTTGCGCATCTCGTAGTATTCCTGCATGTGATGAACTAAAGTATCAAACTCTTGCTGTAGCTGATCGAGGATCGTTTGCGTGTTCGGTTTCGATTCTAGCTTTTCTCTTGCTTTCTTCAAAAGTTGACTCGCACGGGCTTTTTCAATTCTAAATGTAGGCGTTGTGCGCAACTTAGATGTGAGTCCTAGCCAAGAACATGACTTTATCAACCACTTCGTTGGGTCGTAATGCCACCAATACACGCCATTGCGATAGTCATTCTCGAAAATATGATGGAAATTATGGTAACCCTCTCCAAATGTGAAAAAGGCGAGTACACCATTATCGCGAGCAGTGTTTTTGTCTGTGAAAGTTTGCTTACCCCAAATATGTGCGAGGGAGTTAATGAAAAAAGTTGTATGGTGACTCATAAAGAGTCGAGTTGCACCAACGACCAATAACATCCCCCAGATATCACCGTAGATCAGTCCTAGTATGACTGGGAAACCAATATTAGTCAGTAGGGCAAGTGGAACATAATACTTATGCTGCCACATGACGATTTTATCGCGCTTTAGGTCACGGCAGTTTGTATATTCGTTTTCCTTTGATTTATTGTAATCACGTAACATCCACCCAATGTGAGAATACCAAAAACCCCGCTTGGCTGAGTACGGATCTTTATCGTTATTGTCGACATGTTTGTGATGCACACGATGATCAGAAGACCAATGTAATGCACTATTTTGCAAAGAAAATGCTCCTCCAATCGCAAAAATGGCGCGCAAAATAGGATGAGCTTCGTATGTTTTGTGGCTCCAGAGACGATGATAGCCTGCTGTAATAGAAAGGTTAGTAAAACTAAATGCAATCACTCCCCAAATTAGATGTTCCCAACCCAGTCCAAAATGATATGCATACCAAGGCATTACAATAAAAGTTAGAACAAAACTGGCAGAAAATATTAATGTATTCAACCAGATAACAGGTGGTTTGTTTTGAGTCACAGGTGTATCCCTAACTTTGAGCTAACAACTGTTCGCCAGAATATCAGCGTACACATGTAAGTCAAATTAAAGTTAGACAAATGTGACTATTCCTTTGGGTGTAGATTAAGGAACTTGATGGGATATTTTGCTTTTAATTGAATAATGAGTAGTATTAAAAAATGAGCTCTGGCTTAAGGTGTATAAAATCTGCCAAGAAACAAGTGTTATAAAGGTGGAATATACCGAGACTCTATAAAGAAGCAAAAATGTAAGAAAATAGGAATACGTAATGGATTTACGATTAGCGGAATATAAGGACTACGAGCGCATTGCGCATCTTCATGCGGATAGCTGGAAGCGTCATTACCGTGGCATTCTTAGTGATAACTATCTTGAGAAAGAAGCGATTGACGACAAACTACTGATTTGGCAAACCCGTTTGACCAACCCACCATTCAATCAGCACATTGTCTTGGCGGAGGAGGGAGGTTTGCTACTTGGCTTTGTTTGTGTGTTCGGCAACCATGATTTCGAGCGTGGAACCTTTATTGACGCATTGCATGTTGATGACAGTTACCGTGGTCGTGGGATTGGTAAGCAGCTATTACTTGCTGTCGCAGAATGGCAACAGCAGTACTTTAAAGACACAGGTCTTTATTTAGAAGTTGTGTCGCAAAACATTTCTGCGATTGAATTCTATCGCCACATTGGTGGTCAAGAGGATCAAGAGCGAACTTGGCGCGCACCTGATGGCAAAGAGGTGTTAGAAAAAGTATTCCGTTGGAAGAACGCCCAGTCATTAGTTAGTGGGATTGAGGAAAACGTGATTTACTCCTAACCTAGCGTTCTAAAACATTAGATAAGAGCAGTCTCAACACTGCTCTTTTTTGTTTATGCACCCTAACGTTATGTTTTATTGAAAGCTTTCTAGAAGTTAACCCCCATGGCTTTTAGTTCGAGCTCACATTGCTGAGCATTTTCAAACTGAATAGCAGCCATGCCAACTGCTCGGGCACCTTCAACATTGTAAGGCATGTCATCAAGAAATACTGTCTCTTCGGGGTTAAGCTGATACTTTGAAAGTAGAGTTTGGTAGATCTCCGCTTGTGGTTTTAGTAATTGAACTTCAGAAGAGATGATTGCTCCATCAAACAGTGGCCAAAACTCATAGGTAGTACGAAGATGTTCCACAATTTCGTTGATGTTGTCTGTGAGCGCATATACGCCATATCCGGCTCTTTTTACTCGTTTTAACAGCTCTATACTGCCGTAAAGTAATATTTGAGTGTGTTTTACATAATAAAAGAAGCGGTCCATTTCTTCCGTCGTTACTTGGTGTTCACGTTGATAACGCTGTTTTGCTTCCCTTTCGGAGATCGTCCCTTTATTTAAATCTTTCCAGATTTGTGATGAAAATAGCATCTGAGCCATTTTCTCTGATTCTACGGAACCACCAAATGTTAAGCGAACGATTTCTACTGGAGACCAGCGTACCAACACATTACCTACATCAAAAATGACATTTTTTATCTGGACAGAATTCATAACACACCCCAAGCCAATTGTTCTTCACCACGCTATATGCGGTGAGTGCTGTTTTTGAATCGTTGGAAAGTCGTGCCAAAGGCGCGACTTAAGTTTCTTACACAAAATGAGATTAACATCCAATTGGATACAGAGCGATTATCGCAAAATTGCACTAAACTATATGCAACTTTGTTTATTTGGTTGTAAATCAAGTGTAGCTGTCTTAAAAGATTGAAACTAAAGATAAGTATTGCGAGCTGTTTACGTCATTTCGCGCTGCTTATAAATGATGATTAATATATAATTAGTTAATAATAAAACGATAAAAGTGAATCAAAATCACACTATTGTGCGTCAGGCGGAGTAAGCAAAACAGATTATATGGACTCGATACGTAAGGTTTATCAATATGCAGAACCAAACCTAACTCTCGTTGGCTGGATGGGGTTTCTTGGCTTTCCGCTGTACTACTTTGTCTGGGAGTTTGCCTTTCCACAGGCTTATGAAAATTTACCTCTTAGATTGTTTTGCTCGTTATTGTTTTTCGGCATCATTTTTAGAAACCGCTTATCATCGACTTGGAGAGATTATGTTCCTATTTACTACCAAGTGACGATAACGCTGTGCTTACCGTTTTTCTTTTTTTATATGTTACTGATGAATGACTGGTCCAATGTATGGGTTATGTCGTTTATGTCTGCAATTTTCTTACACATTTTACTGGTTCATGTTACTAGGGTCATGTTTGCTCAAACCTTTGCTGGGATAGGTTTAGCAACATTCTTCGCTTGGGTTGCAAAAGGGTTCCATCTTGACTTGACCATGGATTGGACTCATGTGCCAATCTTTCTGTTTATTTATGTCTTCGGTAATTTGTTCTATTTTCGTAACCAAGTTGAACATGAAGCGAAAGTCTCGCTGGCAAAATCATTCGGGGCAGGGATCGCACATGAAATGCGTAACCCGTTGAGTGGGCTTTGCACTTCAATAGATATTATCCAGTCGATCTTGCCCAACATGAAAGAGGCAGGAAAAGAGCAGTACGTCATGAGTGTAGAGGATGTCACCTTATTACGTGAAGTGAGTCAGGATGCAATGAACATTATCCAATCGGGTAATGAAACCATCGATTTATTGCTAACTTCGATTGATGAAAATCGAGTTTCTCGTTCTAGCTTCAAAAAATATTCAGTTCACTCGGTCGTTGAACAGGCAATTGAAAGCTTCAGTTATAAACGTGCCACTGATCGATTTGCCATATCGCTGGATGCGAGAAGTGAGTTTGAGTTTCTAGGTAGTGATACGTTACTTAAATACGTTATGTATAACCTCTTCAAGAATGCCTTCCATCACCGTAAATCTGAAGATTTTCACATACATGTATCCATGATAAGTTCAGAACGCTTTAATCAAATTGTTGTAACCGATAATGGTGCTGGCATTGCTCCTGATGTTCTACGCAATATCTTTCAAGACTTTTACACCACTGGCAAATCAGGAAGTTATGGTTTGGGTCTACCGTTTTGTAAAAAAGTCATGCGTTCATTTGGGGGGAACATTGAGTGTCAATCTCAGTTAGGGGAGTGGTCTCAATTTACGTTAACTTTCCCACTAACGACATCTGATACCGTTACTGAAATCAAAAACGATCTGACTAAACTCAAAACCATTCTAACGGTGACTAGCCAAGATATCTTGGTGTCTAAAGTAACAGATATTAGCCGTTTTATGGGCTTTGACTCGACGATTTTAGATGCCAACCAAGTACTCAAAAAGAAAGAGTACGAGTTCGAATTCGATCTGATTTTTATCGATCTTGAGAGCTTAGATCCAAGAGCAAACCAATTGGATAGATTAGAATCTCTCTTGTCTTTCACTGAAGCACGCATAGTTTATCTTTTTGAGCATCATCCGACTCAGAGAGCACGTAAGGCTGCATATGAACCTATTTGGATCGAAACGCAAGCCTGGTTATTGAATACTAAACCAACTATTGAGCGTCTCTTATATGATTCAAGCTATGTATCGACACCAACGGCCTCGGTGACGTTAGATAATTCAAATAAGCGCACAATTATGGTCGTGGATGATAATGAATCTTTGCGTAAATTCACGGCAATGTTACTTGAAAAGCAAGGCTTTGAAGTGATTCAGAAAGAAGATGGGCAGCAGGCTCTGGATACACTAGAGCAAGAAGATGTTGATCTCATTCTGATGGATATCGAAATGCCAATTATGGATGGTGTAGAAGCGTCTAGGCGAATTCGAAGCTCGGATAAAAACTATGCGTCGGTACCTATTATTGCACATACAGGGGATAGTTCACCTGTCACGTTGGACAAAATTGGGTCTTCGGGTATGTCTGACTTCATCGTAAAACCGGCGGATAAAAATCGCTTGTTCGATAAAATCGCAAACTGGATCTAATCATTCGCGACTTGTTTTCTTGAGGCGAGTTGCTCACAACGAATAACACGAATAAAGAGCTCAGCAAAACTGTTGAGCTCTTTAGTTTTATCTACACACTAACTTATACAAACTCTAAGTCAGGGTGTGCAAATGCTTGTTGGCAGACAGTGAGTACATGATCAACTTCAGCAGCTGTCATGTCGGCATTGACTGAAAAACGGATGATGTTTTTGTTCCTTCCAGTTGCAGGGCGGCAAAACACTGCGCCGTAAACATTTCGCTCTTCGAGAAAATCGCGGACTCGCTCAGTGTTTCTCTCGTTGCCGCATTCTAATGAGATAATTTGTGATTCACTGCGAATAGTAAATCCAATGCGTTTTAAACCAACGGCTAAAGACTTGGCTCTTTCAAACAGAATATCTCGCTTATCATCTGATTTTCTTATGACGTCCAGTGTTTTCTCTAGCCGAATGATCTCTTGCGGTAATACGGTAGAACTAAATATTGCAGGGTACGCCACAAACGGAAGCGTCTTCGCCAGTTTTTCTGGGCCTAAAATCGCGCCAGCACGATAAGCAAATGTCTTGGCAAGACTAACGGTAATAAAATCTACCTTATGAGTTAAGCCAAGACCCTGCAGTATCCCCGCACCTTGTGGACCATGTGTACCTAAAGAGTGTGATTCATCTACAACCAGGCCGCAGTCAAACTCCTGTGCTATTTCGTAGATATCACGTAGAGGAGCGATGGTCCCGATAGTGCTGTAAACCGAATCCACAACAATGATCCCTGAACCGTGACGTGAAATTTGTTTTCTTAGGTGACTGGTGTTGTTATGCATGAACGGATGAATTTGTGCTCCGGCAATACGTGCGCCTTCCCACAAAGACATATGTGCAAAGAAATCAATGTACACAGGTATGTTCGGTGCACAAATAGTCTGCAATAAACCGACATTCGCAGCCCAACCAGATTGAGAAAGTAGACAACTAGGCATACCAACGAAACTGGCTAGTTGCGTTTCAAATGCAGGTTTCGATTCATCATCTTGTAAGAAAATCGCGGACATCACGACGTTGTCATCGTGCTGGGAAATCGCATCACGATGCGCGTTTTGAATCTCCTTATTATGAGACAGTGCAAGGTAATCATTGCTTTGCAGGACGACGGCATTACACGGTGGGCGTTTACCAAGAACAAGGTGTTTTTTGTTCTCATTTGGTTCGATTAGATCTTGAATATAAAAATCTAGGCGTTCCTCGATAAAGGAGGGAAGTGGTTTGCTTTGTATAGTTTCACTCATAATAAATCTCTTCTTCATATGGAAAAACGCCAGCGCTGACACTTATTCATATTGCGGATTTTGGGGAGAGTGTCACTAACCAGGTTGCATAAGTTTGCAGACCCTTGCAAACTCGACATTTGAGGGTTGGATGGTGGCTGTAACTCTATAGGGGCCCGGGGTCTAAACTAGTTTGTGCTTAAAGTTTATACGGCGATTTTTCGGTGTTTTTTCGTGCTTCATATCTGGGATTTTGGATGAGGAATATAAAGTTTGAAAAGTGAAAAAAATGGGCGCATTAGATAACAAAAAAGGCGCGAAAATCGCGCCTTGAAACATGAGTAGATAAGAGACAAGCTTATCGCTTATTACGTAAATAGCGCTTACGACGCTCTTCTTTACGCTTCGCTTTCTCTTCTTCTTTACGGGCGGTTTCAATCTCGACTTCAATCAGTTCTTGAGTGATCATTTCTGGGCGTTCTAATGTAATTTGGCCCAAAGTGCCTTGACGAAGTTCGTGCAATAAGATCTCTGATACTTTGTGCAAGTCAACACGTCCACCTGCACGTAGTGCACCGCGGCGACGACCAATTTCTTCCATGATCTCGATATCTGATTCTGGAAGCTCTTCAATTTGATAACGCTCTTTAAGCTTGTCTGCATAATGAGCTGCTAGGTATTCAATGGTATAGAATGCGACTTCGTCATATTCCATCGCTGTATCTTTTACCGCGCCAGTAGCCGCAAGGCGGAAGCCACTGTGTGGATTTTCCACTTTTGGCCATAAAATTCCTGGAGTATCAGATAATACGATGCCATTTTGCAGGTTGATACGTTGTTGACGACGTGTAACCGCGGGTTGGTTACCTGTTACAGCGATTGTTCGACCTGCGAGGGTGTTAATGATCGTCGACTTTCCAACGTTTGGGATGCCCATGATCATGGTGCGAATGTTTTTACCAATTTCTTCTCGGTGTGGGGCAAGTTTGCGGCAAAGCTCCATGATTCGATGCACTTCTTGTGGTTCAGAAGTCGTGATCGCCATTGCTTTTACATGTTGCTCTTGCTCCAAGTGCTCAATCCACAGTTGAGTTAATTCTGGATCGGCCAAATCACGTTTGTTCAAAACTTTAACGACAGGTTTGTCACCACGGATTTGAGAAATCAAAGGGTTTTCACTACTGAAAGGAATACGAGCATCCAGTACTTCGATGATCACATCCACTTGAGGGATTGCTTCTTCGATCTCTTTACGTGCTTTGTGCATGTGGCCAGGAAACCACTGGATTGAGTTATTAACCATTTGAATTTAATACCTTAATTTTTCTAATGCTCCAGCGGTTGTAAAAGTAGCAATGTGAGTCTTGAGTAATACAATACTAGAACGCATTTTCTAAAACTGTGTTTACTTCAAGCTGCTCGAAACCGCGGAGTTGAGCTTTCTTTCATGTTAATACGCAAGTTTATCATGGAATGATGATGAATCATTCAAGATGAAAGTAAAAAGCTATGGCGTGCAAACCTAAAAGCACACATCCCTTATGTATACCGACTCGCAGTGAATATCCGTCTGGGTGAGAGACCGAACGCAAACGCTGTGTAGTCAAAGGTGGATTGTGTTGTCAGATTGTTCTGACGAATTTTGGTTTTTTACTTTTATATCAGAGTGTTATTTTTATTTCACTATTGAGCTAAGTTTGACTTTTATCTGACAAAAACTAGTCTGAGCTTCCATTCAGAGGAAGCAGTCATGCTCAGTATTCTTAGAAGTATTACGGTATCGTCCGTCGCCTTAATTTTTTTAGCGAGTTCTTTTTGCTCAACTGCCAAACAGAGTCCTAAACCGAAGGTCATCGTTGGTGTTATTGCGCAAGACGAAGCTAAAGACTCGTTTGACGGTAGCGTTGGTCCTTCGTACGGAATTAGTCTTGAGTATTTGTCTAACATTACTAAAGCTTTGGATTATGAGTTAGAACTTCGGACTTACAAGCATATTCCGTCTTTACTTGCGGATGTCGAAAGCAAGAAGATTGATGGTGCGGTTGGATTTAGTAAAACAGCAGCAAGAGAAAAGCGTTTCTTGTTTTCGATGCCTTTTTTTTCGAGCACTATCGCTGTTTGGTATCGGAATGCCACTTACCGAGATAGTGATGCGCGTGATCTTAAATGGGTGTGTGTTGAGGGCAGTGTATATTGTGACAACCTCACTGAACGCGGTATCGATAAGATACATTACGTTAAAACACGTTTAGAGGCGTTTAATGAAGTTAAGCGAGGTAAAGCGAACGCGCTGATTTACACTTATGTTGGTATTACCCAATATTTGGATTTGAATGACATTGTAAAAGGGGTTGTCGATATTCCCAGTTGGTTGAAAAACGAAGAGGTGAGTTTTATCGCTTCGTTGGACAAACAAAGTCTGATCGATGACATCAACAAAATCCTTCAGTGGGAGCAAAATGGAAAAAACATTCGCTCCGTCGCCTCGAAAAATCCTTACCATATCAGTGATAAGTTATTGGTAGATTACCGACGTAATCATCAAAACAAACTAGTGATAACTTACAGCAGCAGTGACGAAGCTTATCCGTTTCTCTACCGAGATTCGCAAACGGGCGAGTTAGATGGCTTCTTTCCAGATTTTGTCGACTTATTGCAGTCTCGTACTGGCTTGAGCTTTAAGTATGTGAAGCCGACGTCGAGCCTTTCTAATGGATTAACGGCATTTGATGCCGATATAGTCCCCATATCTTATGTGGGTGAGCTACCTAAGTCAGATTGGTTGTTCACTAAACCATTCATGCACAGTAATTACGTGGCTATCCAAACGGAGCAGAGCAAGCGCGATAAATCTGCACTGAAAGAAGCGGGTATTCTGCTCACTTTGAAAAAGCAAGGGTTAGTTCATTTGGGCACTTGGCAACAAGGCCAAGTTGATCATTATGATGATTTGAAAAAGCTGCTTACCGATTTGAAATCGGGCGTTTTGGATGTGGCTTACATTCCTGACGACATCGTTCACAACATGATTGCACAAGATCAAGTCGATGGCTTGGTGATCAATGCGGAGGACGTTTTGACGTTCTCTAATGCATTTGCGGTTGCAAACCACAATACACAACTTCAACACATGTTGAACAGCATCATCGAAACCATTGATTCTAACGAGATCGAAAAACTGCTGCGTTCTCACCGAAGCTTCAAACTGACTTATGGCTATGACGCGGAGCAGATCGCTACATTTGTTGTTGCTGGTTCATTCATATTCTGTCTCATGTTAATTGCGGCGTATTTCATCTTATCTCACATGCGACTTAAAGTGAGGTTAGCCGAATTTAATGCTGACAATGAGGAAGCGGAAAAGCAATGGCTGATGGACATCATCAAAGAGATCAATAGCTTGGTTTTTATCCATAGTGAAAATAACCATATGGAGATGAGCAATTGTGCCAACTACAACAGTAAACAGTGCCAACAATGTAAGTTGAAAAGTGATTCTGCGCACGCTCCTCTGGTGAATAATTTTGATGAACTAACCACTGTTATTGCTGGAAAGCGTATCTCAGAAGAGGTTGCCTCGTCGGGCTGTGAACTTGATATTAAACATGTATATCGAGAACGCAAAGTCATCGCTTCTCCTAGCGGTAAGAACAAGTTTGTACTGACTGTTATTCAAGATATTACCCAGCAAAAAGAACGTGAGCAGGCGTTAATCGATGCGCAAAAAGAAGCGCAAACCGCGGTACGTGCGCGCGAAAACTTTTTGGCAACCATGAGTCACGAATTAAGAACGCCATTGTCGGCAGCACACGGCATCCTCGATTTGCTAAATCGCCAAGTGACGGCAGATTCAAATCGCGAGTTAATTGCCCAAGCCATACGCTCGCTCAATCATTTGAATACGCTAGTAGACGAAGTACTGGATTATTCAAAGTTAGAGGCAGGGCACTTAACCGTCGCCCCAGTTAAGACCGACTTGCTTAAAACCTTGTGCGATGTGTTTCGAAGCTTTGAACCACGAGCGCTCGCGAAAGGTTTGGATTACAAAGTGACAATCAAACCATTTTCGAATGCTTTCATTGAAATCGACGCGCTGCGATTGGTGCAAATTACCACCAATCTACTCTCCAATGCGGTGAAATTCACTGCGGAAGGCGAGGTTGGAATCAGTGTCATTCTTCATGAAAAGCAGCTTATTTTGAAAGTGGCGGATTCAGGTATCGGCATGACGGATGACCAACTCGAAGGTATTCTCAATCCTTTTGTTCAAGCGGATGACACTATTACGCGTAAATATGGCGGCACTGGATTGGGGCTGAGCATTGTTGACCGATTGATCGACTGCATGGGCGGCGTGCTCTGCATCGATTCACAATTTGGCTTAGGCACGACGATTACCGTCAAACTGCCAATTGAGCATTGCGACTCTGAGCCAGACGTTTGTTTGAACTGGACGTATAGCGAGAGCTTACCACTTAATATTCGCCAGTGGTGTGACGCGTGGAAAATGCGTCCAGCGACGTTAAAAACAATGGTGGCGAACCTTCACCCTATACACGACAGCGATGCCAGTTTTAATGGCCTAATGCTGCGTGACGAACAAAGGGTACTTGGCAGTCTTACGCTAAGAGAGCTTCAATATCCAGATACATTGTTCAATTTGCTCAGCCAAACGCAGCAAGAAACCAAGCTTAGTGACGCAAATCAAGAAGTGGTTTCTTGGGTTCTCGGCACGGTACTGGTCGCAGAAGATAATCCCATTAACCAAAGTGTGATAGCAATGCAGCTTCATGAACTTGGAATCGAACCTGTCATTGTGAATAACGGCCGCGAAGCATGGGAATACATCAACCAAGATGAAAACGTTGTGTTGCTGCTGACCGATTTTCGTATGCCAGAAATGGATGGCTATGAGCTTGTTAGGCACGTGAAAAACTCCGAATTTAAAGCAATTCCAATCATCGGTGTGACAGCAGAAGATGCTCGTCTTGCCATTGAACGTACACAGGATATCGGCATTGATGATGTGCTCTACAAGCCCTATGACCTTAATCAATTAAAAACCGTTTTGATTCCATTTATTGGCGAAAAAGAGAGGGGTAGGCTGCCCGGCTGGATTAAACGGTTCAAAGCACAGGACGCAAAAGAGATTGCGCGCGTGTTTAGTCAATCAATGTCTACAGATATAAAAAACTTAAACGCCGCATCGACTGAGCGAGACAAAAAACGGGTCATTCATGGCATCAAAGGAGCGGTTGGGGCGATAGGGGTAAGCATGCTGACTGAGCTTTGCATTGAGGCAGAACGAGTTACTGCTGCGGAGTTTGACAGGCGAACAGCGGAGCTAATTTTACGAATCGAGCAGGAGATCGAAAACATAAACTATTGGGTAGAGACAAATGAATACACAATTTAATGTGATGGTGATTGATGACCATCCGCTACAAACCACAATACTTACGCAAATATTGGATCGCTATTGCGCGCAAGTCATCCCTTTTAACTGTGTGAATGCCGCTATTCAGAGTGTGCAGGAACAACATTTTGACGTAATTTTTTGTGATATCCAAATGCCCGGAAAAGACGGCATCGATATGATGGAAATGCTCGATAAAGTCCAGTACCAGGGGCAAGTTGTACTGGTCAGTGCAATGGAATTGACCATTATTTCTGCGGTAAGAGCCATGTGCGAGGGATTTAGCTTTGAAGTATTAGGGAAGCTGCCTAAGCCATACGATGAAAATGAAGTCGTTGATTTGTTGGGTAAAATAAAAGATGAAAAAGCGAAACAAGTCAGCTTTGCTCAACCTATTGAAGTGGAAGATCAAGAATTCCTGTTTGCTCTGGCTGAAGGGCGAGTGAAAAATTATTACCAGCCTTTAGTCGATGTGCAAAGTGGGGAAGTGCTTGGGTATGAAGCGCTCGCGCGTTGGAATCATCCTATTTATGGTGTGTTACCCCCTCATTATTTTTTGCCAATTGTAGAGCGTTGCCGCCTTTCTGGAGAGTTGTTTCAAGCTGTATTGAGTAATGTTATCTATGACATGAAACACCGCGGATTGACGCAAAACGTATCCATCAATGTAGACCATGAAAATTTAGAAGATACGGCGTTCTCTCATTACTTTTTACAGCAATGTTTAGAGAGCGAGATTGACCCATCACAAATCACCATTGAAATTACAGAGCGAGATACATTTCAGACTAGCGCGTCCCTGTACAAGAATTTACTCAAGTTGAGGATGAACGGTGTCACTGTCTCAATAGATGATTTTGGCACGGGTTCATCAACGTTTGAAAAACTGGCTCAACTGCCATTCAACGAGTTAAAAATCGATCGTTCGTTTGTACAAGGTGTCGAATGCGACATCAAAAAACGCAACATCGTTGTTGCTATTTGCGCGTTAGCGAAAAGTTTGAATATACGACTGGTCGCGGAAGGTATTGAAGACGAAGTCACACTGCAAGCGATACGTGAGTATGGGATTGATCTTTGCCAAGGCTTCTACATTGATAAACCCATGCCACTAGAAGCCATAACCATACTAAATGAAAGATATGAATAAATTGAATTACTTGATCTTTGACGATCATCCTCTCGTTTGTGTTGCAATCAAGTCGTTGTTGGAAGAGTTAGGGAAAACAAATGGGGTATTTACTGCAACATCAGCGAAGATGGCATTACAAATATTGAAAAAGGAAGAAATTCAACTGTTGATCTTAGATGTGAACTTGGCAGATTGCGATGGGTTTGATTTCTACAAACGTATCAAATCCCATGGTTATGAAGGCAAAGTCATTTTCTTCTCCGCTGAAACTAGCCAAATGTACAGCCAAATGGCTTTTCGTTCTGGCGCTGATGGCTATGTGTGTAAATCGGAAAATCACGACATTCTTAAAGACGCGATAGAAGCGGTAGAGAAGGGGTATACCTTCTTCAAATTTAAGCAAGTTGTTAATAGCGTTCGAGAAATGCCACAACTTTCAAGCAGAGAAAGCGCAGTAATGAAGTATTTATTACAAGGAAAGTCCAATCGAGAAATCGCTTCAGTGCTATCAATAAGTGACAAAACAGTCAGCACATACAAACGTCGTCTATTGGATAAATTTAACGTAAAGAACATTGTTGAGCTAACAAGAGTGGCGGGGGCGTAAGACCGCATCATGACACTTAAAAGTATCGCGTTGTCTCTTTTCATCGCAACATTACTATTCGTCACTTCTGTCACAATGATTGGTGCGGTGTTAATTTCTTATGAAGTAAAGCAGTTCAACACTTACGCGAATAATTTAGCCAAAATAAAACAAAAAGTAATTCTCATGGGGCTATTGACGGAAGCGCAGCTCGAGCAATACAAAGGCATGAGCGTGAGTGAAGTAGAAGCGCAAACAGAGCTGAGCTTTCAAGATGCGATTTACTCCCTGTCACGTTATGAAAAACTTAATTACGTTGAAGCTGTTGCACGGAAATCGCTTCATCAGGCTGAAGCGTATTTATCAAATGCGTTCAATCGACAAAATGCCGTTATGTATTTTCGTTCTTATACTGGAAACAAACTCATCTTAGAGAGACCGATTGAAGCGCTAGAGGGAGTGAAAGCCACATTTGATGTTGATTGGTGTAAAAGTAACTATTCTTGTGTGTTAGCCGCGTGGAAAGAGCAACTAACGGACCGGGTATTGTTTTCCCTACCATTTAAAACGACATACTCCGATGACATGGCGATAAGCATCATGAGTCCGGTTTACTTTCAAGGTGAGTTAGTGGGAGAGTTCTCGGAACAATTATACCTCTCGCCGCTTTATAATGATGGGAAAGCGGTGGATGTTCAAATAGCGAATGGGAACAAACAAATGGTGATTTATTTCGCTGGCTACCCCTTTCCATCATTCGCGTACACCCAATCATATGTCGCAGACAACAACAATCTTATCGTTTACATGTACCCATTCAGCAAAATTGTATTGGATTACGTGTTCTTGTTTATCATCTTCTTTTTCGTAACCTTAGCGTATTACAACAAAGCTTATGAATCTAAAGAGAGCCAACTTCGCCTCGCGAAAGCACTGACGAACGTGACGAAAGATGATTTAACGGGATTGTTTAACCGCAGAGTTTTTCAAGATAGCGAGTTCAAACGTCGTTTGGAAACCGCGCCATATTCCGTCATTGCAATAGATGGCGATAGGATCAAGCGAATCAATGACCATTACGGTCACCATGTAGGGGACGAAGTTATTGGAATTATTGCTGATGCTATGTCTAAAGTGTTTCGAAATAGTGATTATCTAGTTCGAACTGGTGGTGATGAGTTTGTTGCGATTCTGCCGGGTTGCAGTATCAGTCAATCTTCAATATTGGCGAAGAAGCTTCGTAGTGTCGTTAAAGATAACCGACTAAAGACCTTGGATATCGAGGTTAGTGTGAGTACTGGTATCGCGGCGAATGAATTACACGAAACGCTTCAGGACGTTATTGTACGTGCAGATGAAGATCTCTATGAGATGAAAAAACACAGACAAAAGTCCCATTAAGCAGGTCTGGTATTGACTCAATGTTAAGTTACGGAACATAACCATGACATAACTGTTTGATTAATTTGACCAAACAGAATGAGTGGTCTTTTATATTAGAGCAGTCAACAAATAGTGATTGCTCTATTTATTCTCGACCTTACATCTGGTGTCGCACGTGAACAAAGATCTCGACTTAAACTTACTTAAAATACTTGTCTTACTGGATAAGCACCGTCAGCTCAAGCCCGTTGCGAAAGCGATGGGGAAGAGTGAAGCGTCAATTAGCAAATACCTTGCCCGATTGCGACTCCAGCTAAACGATGAATTGTTTATTCGGCATCCTCATCACATGGAACCGACGGACTATTTAAAACGTCAATTACCTAAAATTTCCGATGCACTCGAGAAGCTTGAAACTTGTCTAATTAGAGATGAGTTTGAACCGGAAAATTACGAAAAAGACATCACCATTTGTTTACCGCAAACCGCTCAATACTCATTTGGGCATTTACTTGCAATGGATTTAATGGTGCTGTTTCCCAAGGCGCACATTTCGATAGCAACGATTACAGAGTATACGATAGAAGAGATAATCCTAGGCAAAGTGGATGCGCAGTTACATTACTTCAACGAGGATGTTCCGAAATCTGTTTATCAGAAGTTCATCGGCTATGCGCCTGCTGTGGTAGTTGTCCCTGAAGAGCTGGGAATTACCACCCTGGAAGAAGCGGCCAAACTTCCCTTTATCATGTTAGAGATTATCGGTTGGAAAGAGAAAGAGCAGCTCGTTAAGCGTGCAATGGAAAGCCACGGTATGGTCATCAACCGTATTGCGGCTCTAGACAACGTAAGCAGCGTATTGAAGCTAATTAAGCAAAAAAGCGCCGCAACCGTGTTACTTGAATATCAGGCGCCAATTGATGGATATAAATTTATAAGAGTGCCAGAGCATTTTTACCCAGATGGCTGGCCAAAAGTGGTTGTACAGGTGAAGCAAAGCTTAAGACATGATGCAATGCACCAGTTGTTAATCGGTGCTATTGCAAAATACATGAGCGCTTAGCGGCAAAACTCAATGTTTTCTGACTGAGGGATAGTATGCAGAAGTTCAATCAACGTGTCCGCATGGTACTTTTTCAGAATACGCGTTTTGTAGGTGCTGATTGTTTTAGCGCTGAGTGAAAGTTGTTCAGAAATCTTCTTATTTGAGTAGCCTTGTACAAGATAATGGAACACCATGGCTTCGCGATTTGAAAGTGTTACGTTACCCGACGATGGTGTGTGAGTCGACTTAAACATTGAGTAACCGCGTGAAACACTCACAATTGCGTCAATAATGGTCTCTCTTGTTTCATGTTTGCTTAAGAAGCCGTTTGCGCCCATTTCGTACGCGGCTTTAGAAAGACTCGAGTAGTCACGTGAAGAAACAAATAACAGTCGGCCACGATATCCCGTCGCTAAAATGTTTTTGGCTAAACGCATACCATCGCGGTCGCCAAGCACTACGTCTAAAATAATCAAATCAATCTGTTGGCCTCGAACAAGATCCATCACTTCCGCACTGTCAGTGGTTTGAATCACTTCAGCTGCGTTGATTACAGATTCAACTAGAGAAGCAAGTGCTTCGCTATACAATGGTTGAGCGTCGATAATAAGAACATTATTCAAAGTGAACCTCACCTAATACATCAACTAGTGTGCTGTCAGGCGACAGCGCAATTGGATGAATAGGATTGTAGGAAAAACCTTGCTAAGAGGAAGGAAAATGACTCTTTCCAAAAGTGAAAATCAGTGTCTTGATTATGGGAATAGCGATGTCAGGTATTGAAATACCTAGTGATAGGATAATTGCTTAAAACTTACGCTGACAAAAAATTAACAAACTGAAAGTGCTCTTTCAGTGTTCTACGCCTTCAGATTTTCTTGTGATGTTTCTAGCGCTTCGATTTAAACCCGTGTGTTAGCAAGCGCAGTTTTATACCAAGCCACTTGAAGAGAGCGTGTTCTACACCAGGCATGAGCACGCTAGCCAACTTTGTAATGATATCTGTTAGATAGGTTTGGCTATTGACGCTGAACATTACTTCAAATTATTTCTAAACTTTTCATTGACTCTGCCGCTAAAAGTGGAGGTGTTAATTCGCACTTTGGCCACTCATAATGTCGTGTTCAAAAATGAGACAATTTTACATGGTTTGGTATGGAAATGTGCGTTAGCCGTCCTTTTGATGGTTTACAAATTTTGTTGTAACGACTAAAAAGGACTTTTGGATTTTTAGCCAGAGAACGGCTTCTCATGGCGTTTGCATCAAACTTTTCTGATGCGTATTTTTGGTTGGATAATTGGCTTTATGAGTAACGTAACCAGCACCATTTTGACAGAAAGTGGTACCAATGAGCTTGAAATCATCGAGTTTCATTTAGAAAAAACATTGCCAGATGGCAGCACAAAAACTTGTTATTACGGCATTAACGTTGCGAAAGTACGAGAAGTGATTCGCGTGCCAGAAACAACCGATTATCCAAACGCACAACCTCATATGATTGGTGTGTTCTCATCCAGAGATGTACTGACGCCTTTAGTGGATTTAGCTGGTTGGTTAGGTGTGCCAACACGACAAAATCTGGAGCGCAAGTTTGTAATCGTTACGGATTTCAACAAAATGACCAACGGCTTCTTAATTGACAGCATTTCGCGTATTCATCGCATCTCTTGGAATGATGTGGAATCACCAAGTCAGTTTTTGGAAGCGGGCGAACAAGATTGTGTAGTAGCCGTTGTCCGTAAAGAAGGCAACCTGATCATGATTCTCGACTTTGAAAAAATCATCGCAGACATCAACCCAGAACTGAGTATGGAAAAATACGATGTGAAAGGGGACAAGTCGGTGGATCTCAACCAGAGAATGGTCGGTAAGCGTAATGCTAAAACGATCATGGTGGTGGATGACTCAGCATTTATTCGCTCTTTGATCCAAGATACATTAGCTTCTTCAGGCTACAATGTGATCACATGTAAAGACGGTGGTGAGGCGCATGAGAAGTTGATGAGCTTGATCGAGGTTGCGAAAGAAGAAAACTTGCCAGTTAAAGAGCTATTAGATGCGGTGGTTACGGACGTAGAAATGCCTCGAATGGATGGTATGCACTTAGTGAAGAGACTACGCGGTACCGAAGCGTTTCATGAAATGCCGATCATTATGTTCTCGTCATTGATGAGTGAGGATAACCGAGCGAAAGCACTATCTCTTGGCGCAAATGATACGATTACCAAGCCAGAGATTGGCCGCATGGTGAATATGATGGATAAATACGTGTTTAACTTTGCGTAAAAAACCGATCAGATTGACCCGTCCTGATATGGGTTGACACTTTTTAACTAAAACGCTCGATGTACTTCATCGGGCGTTTTGTATTTTAAAG